>JAEXZL010000080.1 GCA_023451395.1 Bacillota bacterium
GGTTAGAGTTCATTAATAGAGTGATTGCAGGAGAAAGACTTGCAAGGAGTATTTTGACCAGTGAGGGAAAGGTACTTTTAAAGGCCGGTGTAGCACTTACAGAAAGTTATATAGCAAAGCTAAAGAATTTAGGTGTATATTATTTATATATTGAGGATGAAAGGTTAGGAGATATAGACTGGGATAATGAGGTGTTCACTAGACTTAAGGGGGAAGCTATAAACAACATATCTAAGATATATAAAAAGGTATCCGTAAAGGGAAGTATAGAGGTAAATGAAACTTATAGAACTATAGAAGGATTGATTGATTACATATTAGAGAATGAAGAGGTTGCTGTGAATCTATTAGAAATAAAGACACATGATAACTATACATTTATGCACAGCATTGATACAGGAATTCTTGCAAGCTTTTTAGGAAGGAATTATGGCCTTGCTAAAGAAGATATGATTAATTTAGCGATGGCTGGAATACTTCATGATGTGGGTAAGCTGAAAATTTCGCCAGAGCTATTAAATAAAACTACTGATCTTTCAGATGAGGAAAGGCAGGAGCTAATGAAGCATCCTTTATATGCTGAGGAGATATTAAAAAACTGTTATTTATTACCTCAGGCAGTTATTACTGCAGTTAAGCAGCACCATGAAAGAGAGGATGGCTACGGATATCCCTTCGGTCTTAAGGGAAAAGGAATTAGTAAGCTTGCAAAGATAATATCTATTTGTGATGTTTATGATGCAGTGTCCAGTGATAGAAGCTATAGAAAAAAGTTTACACCTTCAGATGCCTACGAACTTGTGTTAGCTGGCAGTAGGCAGATTTTTGATGAAGAGATAGTTGGGGTTTTTAAGAACACTTTTTCAGTATATCCATTAGGAACCTGTATCAAACTATCTAACGGCACAGAGGGTTATGTTATTAAACAAAATAAAGGATTCCCAGACAGACCTGTAATTAGGGTTTTATATGATAAGCACTCAAGAGAACCTATACCTTTTTATGATGTAGATCTCCTAGACAATATAGATATTGGGGTCTTAGAAGTAGTGTAAACACCCACATCGGGTGTTTTTTTGTTTGTTTTTAAGCAACTGTTAAACTATAATATAATAAAAAAGATGTTGCGAGGAGAAGTTATGCTGAATCTAAAGGAAAAGAGACTCTTTAATGTATTAATTGATGATTATGGCTTCGTTATAGAAGAATTCAGTGAAGGTCTAAATTCTTATTGGGTAGCACTTAAATATGCCTCAAAAGGGATAATAGCTGTGATTTGTACAAATGAGGAAGAGGAGCAGTTAAAGATAAGTGGCCTAAATTATTTTCTTTCTCAAAAGGGTGTTCCTTATATAATAAATGCTGTGGTTTTTACAGATCAGGAAAGAAACCCTTATGGAAATGTTTTAGTTCAAGAAAATAATGACAATAATTATAATAGATTACTGGTAAATTTAGAAGATGAGGTAATTAGCTACTCTAGAGGTATGGAGTTTATTGCAAGAATAATATCTCAGGGATATAAGGTTTATGTGGAGAAAAATGAGGTTTCTAAAACCACAATAGTACTTATTGCAATAAATGTAATTATGTTTATAATCAGTGCCTATCTATCTAAGAGTATCTTTGATATAAACACATATGTTCTCTATATACTGGGAGCTAAGGAAAATGTAGCCATAGCTCATGGAGAGTATTTTAGGCTATTAACCGCTGCCTTTCTTCATGGGGGACTTATTCATTTAGTTGTTAACATGTATGCTCTTAATGCTTTAGGAGGATTAATAGATAAAATATATGGTGTTAAAAAGTATTTGGTTATTTACTTTGTTTCCGCCCTATCCTCCAGTTATTTAAGCTATTTGATGTCAGATTATCTTTCAATTGGAGCCTCCGGTGCTATTTTTGGTCTTATGGGTGGAGCCATAGTATTTGCAATTAAGGAAAAGGATAAGATCGGTAAGGGGTTTTTATCCAATCTCCTATCTGTTGTAGCCTTAAATATATTTCTAGGCCTTACCCAAAGCAATATCGATAACTTTGGACATTTTGGAGGGCTTATAGGTGGTATTGTAATTGCACTAATAATTTATCCTAGAAAGAATAGGAATATGAAAATAAATAGGGGGGAATAAAATGCATATAAGCAATGTGGAGGCTAGGTTTAATAGCCATGATATTATGAGTATTATTAAGGATTTTGTAAAGGTGGACAATTTAAATATTACTAATATAACCCTTGATAGAAATATAATTATTCAGGGTAGTTTTAAAGCTGTTTTTAAATTAAACTTTTTAATTGCTGCTGAGCTTCAAGAGGCAAAGGGAAAAATAGTGAAGCTGAAAATTAGTTCCATAAAGATAAACAGGATTGGAGTATTTTCAATAATAAAAAATATGGCCTTAAAGGTAGCATTAAAAAAGCTAAATAAGGAAGGTATAGATTTTTCTGAAAAGGCAATTGTTTTAAATCTAGACATGCTTCTTAAAAATGTGCCATATATTTCTTTTGACATCAGCGATTTAAATATTCTTACTGATGAGGCTGTGGCAAAGATTGAGAATATATCAATTGGAATAGATAAGCTACTGAATAAGGAAGATAGTGACAAGCCTCAGAAGGAAACTCCTCACAATTCTTCTCTTCAAGGGGAGATAGAGGATTCTAGTGATGAAGAAGGGAATAATACTAATAAGGGTGGATTTGAGGCTCAAGAAGGTGACCTAAATAGGCAGGAGGCTTCCGAAAAGGCTGAAGTCATTGAAGAAGCAAAAGCACAAGATTATTATACTAATATCAGAAAAGGAGTCTCACAAAAAATTCCAAAGAAATATGAACAGTATCTACTTATCCTTCCAGATTTAGTAGCACTGATTTTAAGAATGTTTAAAGATAAAAGAGTGCCAATTAAAACTAAGATTGTTCTAGGTATATCCTCTGCATATATCAGTCTTCCTTTTGATTTCATTCCAGATAATATACCTTTTTTAGGAAGGCTTGATGAGCTCGGTGTGGCAATGTTTGCTTTAACACGAATTATCGAAGATGTACCGAAGGAAGTAATTTTATCTAATTGGGAAGGGGACAAAGATATATTGGAAACAATAGAGACGGTATTATTGTATTTAAAGAATTTTACCTCTGGAGCAAAAATAGATAAAGTATACAATTTTATGGATGACATAATATCAGTTTAAAGGAGAAGACTAAATGGCAAAATATTATGCTGTTTTTAAAGGTAAAAGTGGGGGGAATAAAATTTATTGCACCTGGGATGAATGTAAAAAAGAGGTTATAGGCTATAAAGGTGCTGTATATAAAAGCTTTACTTCAAAAAAAGAAGCTGAGGAGTATTTAAGACTTCATCAAGGGGGGACAGTTTCCTATTCATCCCAAGGAATTAGAAGTGAAGATGCAGAATATGCATCAAATATAAACTTGGAAGAAATTGATGAAAGTGCTTTAAAAATTTATGTAGATGGAAGCTATAACCCTTCAAAAAACAAGTTTTCTTATGGATTGATAGCTATTAAAGATAACGAGGTTATATATAAGGATAAGGGCGTAGGCGAAGATCCAGAGGCAGCTGCCCTTAGAAATGTTTCCGGTGAAGTTTTAGGAGCAATGAAAGCAGTGGATTTTGCTTTAAACAATGATTATAAAGAAGTCAGCATCTACTTTGATTATCAGGGTATTGAGAGCTGGGCCTTAGGAACTTGGAAAAGAAACAACAAAATTACTTCCGCTTATCATGAGTTTATGCAGAATAAAAATAAAAAAATTAAAATAAATTATATAAAGGTAAAGGGTCATTCTGGCGATAAATATAATGATTTGGCAGATGGCTTAGCAAAGGCTGCATTAGAAGAAGTGTAAGCCAAAAATTACATAGTTTATTTTGTCATTAATAAGTACATCCTAAATATATTACAAAGTATATTAAGGAGTGATATGTATGGGTAAGTTTATAACCGGAATGACTGCAGGTGCCCTTGTGGGTGCAGCTATAGGTTCTGTTTTAATATCCTCCATGGATAGAAGAACTCAAAGAATGATAAGAAGAACCAGTAAGAGAATGCTTGATACCATGGGTTCTACCTATGATGGAATGATGCATTGGATGAAATAGCTATTACTAGTCAGGTGAATAAACCTGACTTATTTTTTTGTAAAAGTAGCTTCTTTTAATTCTTTTAAATTTTTTTTATAAATTAATTTAAAATTGATATTAGTGCGAAAAATATGTTATAATATAGTAAAAATTTGAAATAACAATAAAATTAGTAATCATATATAGAGGTGTAAAGGAAGAGTGAACGATGGAAATTTTATCTTTAGGGGAAAAAATTAAACGTAAAAGAAAAGAACTTAATATGACGCTTAAAGACTTAGCAGGTGATAGAATAACACCAGGGCAGATAAGTCTTGTAGAATCAGGCAAATCTAACCCATCTATGGATCTTCTTGAGTATCTTGCAAGTACTCTTTTAACTACTGTGGAATATCTTATGGAGTCAGAGGAGAGTCAGGCAGAAAAAATTTGTACCTTCTATGAGCAGATTGCTGATGTCTATATTTCCAGCGATGATCTAATATCTGCAGAAAAGAGAATTGAGACAGCGCTGTATTATGCAGAAAAATATAACTTAGAGTACAGAAAAGCTAGAAACCTATTCCTTAGCGCTAAGGTTTATATGGCTAATGGTGACTTTACATTAGCACAGCAGTTTTTCCTTTCAGCTAATGTTATTTTCATTAAAAATAATAAAAATGAAGAAATAATTGAAACCTTTCTCCATTTAGCAAAAATAACTTACCAATTAAAAGCATATCATTCATCTAACAGCTATCTTCAGCAAGCTGAAAAAGTTTTCATTGACAATAATATTGGTAACGACTTTTTGCTTGGAAAAATATATTATTATATAGCAAACACATTCTTTAAGCTTGATAATTTGGAAAAGGCAATTAATTATTCATATTTAGCAAAGCAGAAGTTTTTCCAGATAGGAAATAGGAAGGAATATGCCAGCTCACTTTTATTAATTGCTGAAGAAAAGAGTATAAAGGGTGATTTAGATTCTGCTATTGATTATTCCACCAAAGCATTGGAGGTTTATAAGGAATTAGATGATTTAGATAAGATGGGTAAGATTGAAAATTCACTAGGTAAACTATTCTATGAGTTTGACAACTTAGAGGAATCCTTTACCCATTATGAAAAAGCAAAGGAAATCAGAGCTAACAGCAGAGATAATAAGCTTATAGAAACATTAATTAATATTTGCGAAAACTATATTAAGCTTAAGGATGTTAATAGATGTAATGAGACATTAGATGAGATATTATCTAATATTAAGGACGATAATGTTACAGATATGATAGAATACTATCTGTTAAAATATCGAGTTTGCCTTTTAAAGAACGATACAACTGAAGCGGAAACGATTCTTCATATGAGTTTTAATTATGCAAAGAGCATGGATTGCTATAAAGAAGCAGCAGAGATTGCTATTATGCTTGGGAAATTTTATATGGATAGGAAAAGTGATACTGAAGCAGCAAAATTCTTGGATGAAGGAGTTAATTTATTCAAGAAAACCGGTATATTAAGAAAATAGATCGAAATAGGTGAATGTTATGGAAATATTATCAACTGGAGAAAAGATAAAACGTGCCAGAATTTATAAGGGAATAACTTTGAAAGAGCTATGCAACGATAAGATATCCATCTCAAAAATGAGCTGTATAGAGAACGGAAAGGTTAAGGCTGAGCCTTGGATTTTAGAAGAAGTCTCAAAAAAGCTTGATTTAGATATTGAGTATTTAAAACAGGATGTAAAAGAGCAGATTGAGATAAATATTGAAAGGCTAAAGAAGATTCCTACTGATAAGCTATCAGAAAAGGATATAATTTACTCTCTAGACTATGCCTTGGAGGATAAGCTATATAAGCTAGCCTTTGAGCTTATGCACATTTTATTTGCCTTTTATCTTTCTACAGAAAATTATGACGGTATACAGATAAACATATCTCAATATCATATTTTCCTTCAGAAGGCCTGGAGTGAAGAAGCACTACTTTTATATAGTAACGACATAGCTAATTACTTTTACAAAACGAAGGAATATACAGAAGCTCTTGTGTATTATAATAAGATAATGAAGTCCTTAAAGGAAAAGAATATTGGCAGCAAGAAAGACTTAGCTTTGGCAACTTACAACGTGGCTGATACTAATTTTATGCTCAATGAAAGGGAAATAGCTTTAGAGCTTTTAGAGAGCAATGAAAAGCTACTGGAATTTCTTCCTTCTGACATTCATAGAGGAAGAGCATGGGAGCTTCAGGCAATACTTCTAATTTCAAAAGACAAGGAAAAATATGAAATCTTAGAGAAGAAGGTATTAAGTATTTATGAGGATAGTCTTGAGGATAAAGCAAGATTCTATCTTAGAATAGGTAATGCTCTCTTGGAGGAGATAGAATTAGATGCTGCTATAAAATATATTGATCAGGGAATAGATATGATTCTACAAGGTGCAAAAGACAGCACTGTTGAGTATCTTTTACACCCCTTAGAGAAACTTTTAGAAGCTAAGTATTATGATTATGGAGAAAAGATTTGTGAAACACTACTGGAAAAGGCAATTAAGTCAGATAATATTAAGCTTATAGAAAAATCTTATTATTTTAAGTCATTAATTTTTAAGAATCAGGGAAGCTTTTCTCAGGCAGAAATGTATATGAACTTATCCTTGGATGCATTGCTAAAATTTGCAGGTAAATCTGATAGGTACGATAGGTACTTAGATATGGGGAATATGTATTATGATATGGGAGAATATAATGATTCTATAAAATACTTTACCTTAGCCTTAGGAGAAGAAAAGAAAATGTAAATCAAAGAACCAAGGAGATTTTCCTTGGTTCTTATTATACTATAGCTTACTCTCGTATTGCTGTACCATCCTTTTTACCATTTCTCCCCCTACACTACCGCATTCTCTTGAAGTTAACTCTCCGTTATAATCGCTAAAGCTAACTCCCATTTCCTTAGCCACTTCCTGTTTGAATTTGTTTAAACCATTTTTTGCTTCAGGAACTAACATTTTGCTTGCCATTGTGTTTCCTCCTTGTTAGAAAAATAGTATTTTGTTGATGCAATAATATCTTCTGCTATTTTAAAATTATTAAACTATAAAACTGTTAGTAGATTAGGAAATAAGAGTATATACAAGCTAAAATTTCTTTTTAGAAATCAATAGAATCAAAGGCCTTATGACCATAAGCAGTTTTTGCTTCTTTTACAGCATTTACTATGGCCTTTTCCATTACAATAGAGGCTAATATTCCAATTACATTAATATCTGCTGTTATCTTATTAGTCCCTAGGGTGAATATTGTGTCACCATCTTGTAAGGTATGAGCTGGCCTTATTGCTCTGGCCAAGCCGTTATGAGCCATTGAAGCTATTTTATTCCCTTGAGCCTTTGTTAGCTTTCCATTGGTGATTATTGCACCTATGGTTGTATTTCCATTAAAGGTATTTTTTATTTTATCATGATTTTCAATCATGTATTTTTCAGTATCTAGGAAACCATTAAATTCCTTGTTTATTGCTCCGGCAATTATTTTTCCAGTTTCTGATTCTACTATGTCTCCTAGGGCGTTTACTGCCACTACTGCACCTACCTTAAGGTTTCCAACCTGAAGGGCGTAAGTTCCTAGGCCACCTTTCATGGAGCCTTTTATTCCTAGAACTTTTCCTATGGTTGCTCCAGTGCCAGCTCCTACATTACCTTGTCTATCTTCATAGGGAAGCTCTGAATTTAAGCATGCTTCATAGCCTAATGCTTTATCAGGTCTGCAGCGATAGTCTCCTACAGATAAATCAAAGAGAACAGCCTGGCATACTATTGGGACTTTAGTAATCTGAGTATCAAAGCCAAAGCCTTTCTTCTCTAAATATTCCATTACACCAGAAGAGGCATCTAAACCAAAGGCACTTCCTCCAGAAAGCACTATTCCATGAACTTTATCTACAAGCTCCATTGGGTTTAATAGATCAGTTTCTCTAGTACCAGGTGCTCCTCCTCTTACTTCTACACCTCCAGTACCTCCTTCAGGACAAAGCAAAACTGTACAGCCTGTACCTCCCTCTTTATTTTCACTATGACCGATTCTAATTCCTTCAATAGAACTAATTTCTATTTTTTTCATTGTAATCCTCCTCGTCTATAAAAAAGCCCAGCTTAGCGGGCTAAACTGGGCTATTGCTACTATTTTCTGATCTTTTTAATGGCAACGACTATTGGTACTGTTATTAAAGAGGATACAATGGCTTCTGGTATTCCATTTGTAATCCCTACTCCTACTAGCATATATTTTCCTACTGCAGAAGGATCTAGGTTTAAAAGCATTGCTATCTTGTCTAGGTAAAAGACATAGGCCAGTGAAAGTACTCCTATGGTGTTTATTAATGTTCCAGTAATAGCAGCTACGCCTATTGCTGCGGTTTTTAACTTATTCTTAAGTATTTTATAAGTATAGTAGGAAATTATAGCAATAAGTATTCTTGGTACTATAGCTATAATTGGATTCCAAAACCAGAAGGAGAGAAGCGTTGGAGCTGTAAAGGCCTGATACATACTAAACAAACCAAAAGCTAGTCCGATTATGCTTCCTACTAGAGGACCCTCTAGTAATGCTCCTATAATAACTGGAAGGTGCATTATTGTTGCATTTACTCCTGTAGGTAGTGGGATAAAACCTAATCTTGTCAATCCCATAAAAATAGTTATACCTGTGAGCATACCAACGGTAGTAAGCTGCTTCACAGATAGATGTAAGGATCTGGTAAGACCTCTTTCCATAATAAAAACCTCCGTTCTTATTCCTTTTTGGATATAATTCGGCTTTCCAAAAAAAGATAATAGTGTTCGGTTTCAAAGAATACCGACAAAGTAATTTTAGCATGATATTTTATGAAATCAAAGTGCCAAATTGCTTTTTTTTATATTATAGGGAATAATATTAAATAATTATCAGAATATTAATAAAACCTTTCAATAATAATTGTATAATAAAAAAAACTATTTTTAGGAGGTACCCATGAATAAAATCGAGATATTTCAGAAAATCGATAGATCCTTACTAGAAGAAAATAAGCCTTCCATTAAAATTTTAAAAATATTAGAAGACAATAGGGAGAACTTCCCCTTTAGTATGATATATGATTTGAAAAGTGTTCCTCAGGAGCCTAAGCACCACCCAGAGGGAGATGTGCTGGTTCATACTATGATGGTAATAGATGAAGCAGCAAAAAGAAGAGAGCTTAGTGAAAATAAAAGAGTGCTTATGTGGTCTGCTCTTCTCCATGATATAGGTAAAAAGTCCACTACCAAGCAAAGAAAAGGAAGATGGACATCATATGATCATGATAAGGTAGGAGAGAAGCAGGTTATGGATTTTTTTGCTAGTATAGATACAGAAGAGGTTATGAGAAGTCTAGCCATAGAAGTTTCTAAGATTACTAGATATCACATGCAGAGTCTTTTTGTAATAAAGAATATGCCCTTTAAGGATATGGAGGGAATTAAAAGAATGGGGAATGTTCAGGAACTTGCCCTCCTATCTTTAAGTGACCGTTTAGGAAGAGGTGGTCTTAAGGAGGGAGATAGGTTGGAAGTCACAAAGCAAATGAACTATTTTTTGGAAAAGGTTTCGGAGTATTCCGGGGAGGAATATAAGAAATTTAATGATGATGGCTATAGTTATGAATAAAAGGACTTTCCTGAAATAATAGCAAGAGCTATAAAGATAAAAGCTAGGAGAAGAAGGAATATTCTCTTTAGTATTTTTTTTATAATATTTACTTCAATATACTCCCCCTGATAATAACAGCCTAGAACCGGGGGGAAGCTGCTGTGGTATACATATAAATATTCTCCTTCTGAAGTTATAATACCAACGGAACCTTTATTTATCTCCATCACTAAGCCATCACGTATCATTATTACTAGCTCCTTCCGTAAAGAGTATGTAATTTCTTAAGTGTATAAACCTATCATCTAGAAGAATAATCAGCAGTGAAAGCAGGAATTTCCTTCTTTTATGAAGGAATACTCTTCCATAGCCATAGTCCTTTGTAAAGGCTTTATAATTTAGTCTTTTATTAACTATAAGATTATCCTTTATCTTTTCATCTTTAGCAATTGCTAAGGCAAAATCTATTATTAGCCTTCTATGCTCCTTGTTCTTTGGATAAGAAGCAGATAACTCATAAAAAGTTATACCGTAGCTTTTTAGCTCCTCTAGAAAAGCTAATATTTCCTTTTGAATAAAGGAAGTTTTAGTAAGGACCGAGAAAGGAGTTAAAGCTCTAGAAGAAATTTTTGAGGTTGTCATAGTTTATCACCTATAGATTTATATTTTCTCTATATAAGTATAAAGGAAAAAGTTGGAAGAGGAAAGTGCTGTGGAATATAAAGATAAGAAGATTATAATATTGTTAATTAAGTACTGCTGTGGTAAATTAGATAATAGAAAAAAGTTAATTAACTTTTAGAATACTAAGAAGGTGAATTAATGTTTGTTTATTTTGATAATGGAGCAACAACTAAAACCTTTAAGGAGGTAAATTTAAAGGTTTTAGAGGTTATGGAGAATAATTTTGCCAATCCTTCCTCAGCTCATAAGCTTGGGCTACTAGCTTATAAGGAACTTAGAGAGGCAAGGAAAAAACTTGGAGATATACTTAACTGTAGTGAGGAGGAAATTATTTTTACTTCCGGCGGCAGTGAAAGCAATAATTTTATTTTAAATTCCTTTAATAAACCTGGTGCTCACATAATATCTACTGAAATCGAGCATGCCAGTATAAAAGAAACCCTAAGTTCATTAGAAAGGAATGGAGTAAGGGTAACTTTATTAAAGGTTGATCATTTAGGAAGGCTAGATCTTAAGGAACTGGAGGATTCTATTGGCAAAGATACTGTTCTTGTTAGTATAATGCATGTAAACAATGAAATAGGAGTTATTCAGGATTTAAAAGCTATAGGAGAAATAATTAAGAGAAAAAGTTCCAGAGCAAAATTTCATGTGGATGGGGTGCAGGGATTTTGCAAATTAAAGCTGGATGTTAAAGAGATGCACATTGATTTTCTATCTGCAGGAGCCCATAAGATTCATGGACCTAAAGGGATAGGACTTTGCTATATAAAGAAGAATAATAAGCCTGAGCCACTTATGCATGGAGGAAGTCAGGAGTATAATTTTAGGGCTGGCACTGTAAATGTACCAGGAGCAGCAGGCTTTGCCTTAGCAGCTGATATTATGAATAAGTCCATGGATATTAATTATAAAAAGGTATGGGAGCTTAAAACTTATTTTATTGAAAAGCTTCAGGAGCTACCGGAAGTAATAATTAATAGCCCACTTAGCCCAGAATTTAGCCCATACATATTAAATGTACAATTTAAAGGTGTTAGAGGAGAGATACTTTTAAGGGCTTTAGAAGAGAAGAATATATTTGTATCTGCCGGTGCAGCCTGTTCTGCAAAAAATAGCAAGGGCAGTAGGGTACTTACAGCAATTGGCCTCTCCCATGAGGAGATATTGAGCGCATTAAGGTTTAGCTTTTCCCCTGAAAACACAAAAGATGAGGTGGATTACGTTGTACAGGAGCTTAATGGGGCACTAAAATTTTTGAGGAGAATGAAAAAATGAGAAAACTAATATTAATAAAATATGCTTCAGAGATATTCTTAAAGGGGCTAAACAGAAACAAGTTTGAAAAAAAGCTTAAGGATAATATAAAAAATGTTTTAAGAGATATGACTTATGAGTTTTTTATTGATCAAAACAGATGGTTTATTTACGGAGAGGATATTGAGATTTTAGCAGACAAGGTAAAGGGAGTTTTCGGCATTAAGGAGCTTTGTATAGTGCAGGAGGTAGAAGCTGATTTAGAGGAAATAGGAAAAGCTGCTTTAGAAATCTATGGAGAAATAAAACCAGAGAGCTTTAAAGTTGAAACTAATAGAGCTAATAAATCCTTTCCTTTAAATTCCATAGAGGTTAATAGAGAGGTAGGAGGAATTATTTTAAAGAGTAATCCTCAAGGTAAGGTAAATGTTACAAAACCCCAATGTAAAATACTTGTGGAAATAAGAAAAAAAGCTTATGTATATACTGAATCTAATAAAATAAAAGGTGCTGGTGGATTACCCTACGGAACCAATGGTAGCACCATGCTCATGCTATCCGGTGGTATTGATTCTCCTGTAGCAGGATATTTAATGGCCAGAAGGGGTGTGGATTTAAGCTGTGTATACTATCATAGTCATCCCTACACCAGCGAGATGGCTAAAGAAAAGGTAGTAGACCTTGCAAAGATAATAGCTGGATATACAGGGAAGTTAAAGCTTTATGTAGTTCCTTTTACTGAGATTCAATTAGAAATTATGGATAAGTGCCGTGAAGATGAGCTTACTATAATAATGAGACGCTTCATGATGCAGGTTGCCTGCAAACTAGCGGAGGAAAAGGGGATTCACTCTATAACTACTGGTGAAAGTATTGGACAGGTAGCTAGCCAGACCATGGAAGGTTTAATTGTAAGCTCTGATGCTGCAGATAGACCTGTGTTTAGACCTCTTATCGCAATGGATAAGGAGGATATAATGGATATTGCTAGAGATATTAATACCTATGATACCTCTATTCTACCCTATGAGGACTGCTGCACCATATTTACACCAAAGCATCCAAAAACTAAACCAAGATTAAAAGAAATAATTGCTTCTCAGAGTAAATTGGACACAGAGGCTCTTATTACTAGAGCAATTGAAGGGATGGAAGAATATAACCTATAAAATGGCCTCTGGGCCATTTTTCTTTATTATTTAAAAGAAAAATAAAATAAAAGCGGATTAAGTTTCCGCTTTTATTTTGTTAGATCATTAATTTCCGCTACATACCAGGCATTATCTTTTTCACTATAACTAAGAATTGTCTGGAAGGATAGAACCTTCGGTCTTAAGCTTATAGGAAATCCTGCCAAGGAGATATTTTTATTGTAGCTAAGGTTCACAATGGCATTAGCTTTATAAGTAGAATCCTCTGTCTTTAGAGAGATGGCATTCTGCTCCCATTGTATATCAGTCATTTCATAGGATTCCTTAATGATAAGTGCAGAGCTTTTATATTTATTATATATAACCTCTGCTGCCTTTCTTGATGGTTCTTCTATTAAATTTAAGTTCTTCTGGTTAAGAGCTGTAAAAAGGCTTTCATAAAACTCCTTATATTTTTCTTCTAAGGAGGAGCGTAGTTCATCATTTAATGGATTAAGATCTAGCCTTATATTTGAGGTATCAACTATAGTTTTTTCTTCGCTTTTGATAATACCCCAGGGAAAGGCTTTTTCTCCATAAAGGGTTATATTAGCCTTTAAAGGAATAGGTCCAATATCTTGAAAATCAGAAACTGTAAGACCTGAATCCTTACCATTAATAAAGACCTTACTATCAGAAAAATTACTTAAAGCAGTTACATATCCAGAAGGAGGGGTTAAAGAAAAAGATGTTAAGCCTTTAATTAGCTGTATCTGACTATTTTCTTCACTCCTTCCATAACTATTGTTAAGAAGTACTTTAAGATTATAAATCCCTGGCACTAGAGGTCCTAGGGTTATATTATAATCTGGAGATTTGCTTATATCATAAAGGTTATCATCTAAGTAAATTTCTGTATCCTTATAATTTGTTGTAAAATCCAAAAATACTGGCTGTAGCTCTAATACCCATTTTGTATATAAACCTTTATTCACCTTTTTTAAGACTATGGTATTACCTTCTTCAAGGGCTTCTGGGGTTTTTAAGTAGCTTATAAGCTGGCTTTTTCTACCTTCTGTCCCATTTAAGTAAGCAAAGAAAGGGGCAGCTGTATCCTTATTAAGTTCTAAAAAATCATCTTTAAGAGTTAAGAATTTAAGAGCTGTTTTATAATCATTTTCTAAGATAGCCTTTTCGAAGTTTTTTATAATATAGCTTTTGTCTGTAGTTTTTCTTCCAAGAAAGAAGCCAGAAAGAGCTATACAAGTAATAACTACTAAGAATAAAAGTATAAATCTATTTTTTTTATTATCTATAAGAAGCTTTTTCCCTTTAGAAAATATTTCGTTGAATTTTATTGTGATTTTATTCAATATCCTCGTTCCTTCCGCTTATAGTAATATAATTATAGCAGAAAACTATTTATTCATGAAGGTTGTATTGAATGGTAAAGCTTTTTTAAAAATAAATAAAACCAAAAGAGACTCTATTAAGAGCCTCTTTTGGTAAATATTAAGGAATTGATTTATGGTAAATATTATAAGGGTTAACTATTTAATTAACTTATGTATTAATAATAACATTAAAAGTCGAAATAGGCAATAGATTATAAAATAATTTTTGAAAAATAATAATATTATAATATTATAAGTAATATTATATTGCTTGAACAGAGAAAAAAGTATATAAAATGTCGAAAAATAGGTTTTTCTTTCAATTGAAATAATAATATATAAATTAGTTTAAGAATATAATAATAAAAATAATATATACAAGGTAATGATGAAAGATATAAAGAAAATAAAGGTGTTTCTTTTCTTTTTACTTATGATTATTATAATGATAATAGCTTACAATGGTTGTGATGTTAGAGTGAAGCCTCAGGATATAGATAGTGATGTATGGAACTATTGCAAGAAGATTTGTAGATTAGTAAATTATGAACTTAATAAATTTTCGGATTTTGAACCGGTAGTAGAAGCGGGGATGGTAACTTTCAACTCTCCTGGAAAAAAAGCTGTCCCTATAAAAGATGGAGATAAGAGAAAGTATAGAAAACTATTAAAGGAATATATAAGACTTATCTCAAACAGTGGGGGAGATTTTACCTCAAGGGAAAGAGAACTTTTGTATTCTTCTGTTGAGTTTTTAAAAAGCTATATCGCTTTAGATTATTTAGTGGAAGAATATGATATTACGTCCTTAGAAATAATCAGCGGAATGGAGTTGTCTGGAGGAAATGAGGAAGTACAAAGAGCAAAAAGGCTGGAAATAATATCTCACCTAAATAATATGAAAAGCTTAGGAGAGGATATTAATAATTATTTTAATTATACTTTTGAAAGCAAGATCAATAAAATAACAGAAAAGATCAAGGCTTTTAAATAGTATGAAAAAATAACATTTTTATGAGAAAAAGTTTGATAAAATATTATTTTCATGTAAATAAAAAGCAATAATATTAGCTATTAACAAAACAGTTTGATTAATCTGATAATTAAACTGTTTTTTTGTTAAAAAGATATAAATAAAGGATAAATATAGGGTAAACTCTTTAAAAAATTTACATACTTCTTCACCCCCAGTCATTTTTATTGTATAATTGATGTGGGGAAAACAAAAAAAAGACAAGGGGAATTTAATATGGCAAAAAGAAAGTTAACTATTGCTTTAGCATCAATTGTGCTATCTAGTCAGTTAATTGTGGTACAAGCTGCACCTTCTTTCATAGAAGATAGAGAGGAACAGATTAAGAAAAACAATGAGAAGATTGAAACTCTTCAGGAGGAAAAGTCTCAGATCAACAGCAGTAAAAAAACTGTTGAACAAGAACTTAATTCTTTAGCCTCAAAGATCTCACAAAGATATGCAGAAATCTCTTCAGAAGAAAAAGCTATTGCTGCCTTAGAAGATAAGATTTCTAATGCTCAAAATAGGATAAATACTATTTCAGGAGAAATAAGTTCTACTGAAAATAAAATAGAAGAAGTAAAAGCTAATATCTCTGCAAAGGAAGAAGAGAAAAAAGCCAAGGAAGAGCTTTTAGGAAAAAGAATACGAAACATTTACAAGAATAACCCTTATGATAGGATTCTTGTGGTTCTTTTAGAAAGCAAGGGCCTTAGTGATTTCGTTTCTAGAGTAGCTTCTATATCAAGAGTTATAAGCAAGGATAATGAGCTCATAGCAGAAGTTGAAGGACTAAAAAATGAGCTTGTCCAAGACAAGGAAAAATTGGATGGTGAGATATTAAGTCTAAATGCCAAAAAGAACGAGGTTATACAGGAACAGAATAATCTAGAAAATGATAAGAGTTCTGTTGAAAAACGAAAAGCTGATATTCAAAGTAAAGTGGCTGAACTAAAAGACCTAGAAGATAAGCAAGGGGTAAAATATGCTCAGCTTAGCTCTGAAGAAAAGAAAGTTTCTAATGAAATTGCTGCTATAGACAATATAAATGATGAGCTGCAGAAGGAAATGGATGATTTTATCGCTTCATTAAATAGTAATAATGGAAGTAATTCCAATGAAAGCAATTCTAATGAAAGTGGACAAGCTACCTCAGGTTTTTTAAGACCAACTAATGGAAGAGTTACTTCCGAGTTCGGATATAGGATACATCCTGTTTATGGAGTTAAAAAGCTTCATAAGGGAATTGATTTAGGTTCACCACGAGGAACCCCTGTAAAGGCTTCAAAAAGTGGAACTGTTGCTTTCTCAGGTGTTAAATCCGGATATGGAAATGTTGTTATATTAAACCATGGTAATGGAGTTCAGACCCTTTATGCTCATAATGATACTTTAAAGGTATCAGTAGGTCAGCAGGTTTCTCAAGGACAGGTAATATCTACAGTAGGAAACACAGGAGTTGGTACAGGATATCATCTTCATTTTGAAATAAGAATCAATGGAACTGCTGTTAACCCAAGAAATTACTTGAGTTTTTAATGTTTAAATATAACTCCGCGAAAGCTTAACTTTTGCGGAGTTATAAATTTTAAGAAATAATTTTAAGATATTATTGCAGGGGAATCTACAATGTGTTAAATTATTTCTGAGGGTGTGATAAAATGAAGAATAATAAATCTCTGTTAAAGGAAAAGCCAGAGTATGAAGATTATTCTGATAATATATATTATTCTCAGTGCTGTGCTACAGGAGGATTGACTAAGGAGAAGAGCTGTTGTGCCTCCAAGGGTAATGGTTGCTGCAGAAAAGGACTTATTCTTAAAAAGTCGTAACAAAATGTAATGCCATCTATAGAAATATAGATGGCATTTTAAAGAAATTTTTAATTCTATATTAATAATAAATTATTTGTAAAAAAAAGTTACTAAATTAACTTTCTTTACGTTATAATATATAATAGTGTAATATCAACTAGGAGGTATATGCATGGGAAAGCCTAGTATTTTTAGTAAAGAATACGAAAAGCAAAAAAAGAAGAGAAGAAAAAGAGTAGCTTTCCTTGCTCTTTTTGCCATTGTAGCTGGCGTAACCTTACTTTATTTTAGTCCCATTTCAAATATTATTACAAATAGCAGTCTATATCAGGAACTTCAGGCAAAATATAAGGATGACGGAAGCAATGATACTCCAATAAATAACGAAAGTCCTAAGAATAATACCGAGAATCCTGCAGAAGAAAAATCTGAGAAGCAGGAAGAGAAGTATTTTGAAATACTTCTTGCAGATAACACCTCTGGTAGAGTTTATTATGAAGAGGTAGAAGGCAAGTTCAACTTTAAATATTTTACTGGAAAAGAAAATGTTTCCTTTCAAATAAGTCCTTCCAAAGAAAAGATGCTTATTCATGATGGTATAACCCAAGATATTATTGAAGTAGCTGCAGATAGCTCTATTAAGGATTTGACCTATAAATACTATACAACTACTAAAGGAAAGAAAATATTAAAGGAGACCACCTTGCAGAATAAGCCAGAGTTTATCTGGCATGGAACACCAAAATATTTATCTGAGGATAAGAT
>JAEXZL010000115.1 GCA_023451395.1 Bacillota bacterium
AAGGGGCTCGCCTGGAAAGCGGGTGTAGGGGAAACTCTACCGAGGGTTCGAATCCCTCTCTCTCCGCCATTTAAATTTTGCCGTGCTAGATGGGGAGTTAGCGGTGCCCTGTACCTGCAATCCGCTACAGCAGGATTGAATTCCTCGCTTCGGCTTTAACCTGTAGGGTCTGCCCCATACAAGTGGTGTTGAGAGTTGGGTCCCACGCAACGGAAGCCCATGAACCCCGTCAGGTCCGGAAGGAAGCAGCGGTAAGTGGAATCTTTCGTGTGCCGTGGATTAACCTGGCTTGAGCTAACTATATGGGTAACGACTATAGGTTACTGTCAACGTGAGGTGCACGGTTTCAAATTAAACTTATATACTTTGAATTTAATAACTTTAAAATAAAAAGAAATACTTAGGTGTTTCTCAAAACGATGATAACCCTCAACTAAGGATTAGTTGAGGGTTATATTATATTGAGGGTTTATATTATCTCTTAATATAATCATTTTTAACAGGTAGCTGGTATATAGGGAACTCCCATATACCAGCTTATTAATAGTGTTTAAGATTATCTTCCTTAGTGGTAATTATAATATACGCACCAGGCTTTACTGTCTTCATAATGTGAAGCATAGCAGGCTCAGGTATACTTACACACCCTTCTGTGCTCTTGCTGCCGCTATCCACATGAAGGAATATAGCGGATCCCTTACCAACTACTCTGTTCATATTAAAACCTATAACTAAGGCATACTTATATGCTTTTTGATACTCTATTAACTTTTCACTATTATCAGTGTGTACTGGATCAGTACCTTCATACCAAAGGTTATAGTAAGTAGGGTCTATATGAGAACCTCCCCAATATGAGGTAGGCGTTATTTGCCTATAATCCATTTTAGTTCCTGGATTTCCTCCCTGACCGAAGGCGTATAAAAGTGGAAATGAGCCTGTAGGAGTAGTCTTGTCCCCCTCTGTTCTATTGCTTGAATAGCCTCTTGAGCCATGCCATGATTGTGTATTAAAAGAGCTGCTCCAAGTCCCATCACCATTCTTATTCATAAGATAGAGCTTATTTTGAATTACTAACACTATTTGGTTTGTTTTCTTAGCTGTATTAGTGGCAGCTATTCTTTCTGTTAGTGTTGGCTCCTTTGCTACAGAAGTTTCTTTCTCCGCTGTCTTCTTCTTTGCTTCGGCATCTGCTTTCTTCTTTGCCTCGATCTCAGCCTTATTCTTTGCTTCAGCCTTAGCTTCTGCCTTCTTCCTGGCCTCTTCTTCCTGGGCTTTTTTCTTGGCCTCTTTTTCTTCTGCTAGTCTTTTGGCTGCCTCTTCTTCTACTATCCTCTTAGCTTCTGCTTCTTCAGTTAATCTTTTAGCCTCCGCTTCCTTCTCTTTAACTAAATCTTTACCTTCTGTTGCTACATTTCCTGCATCCATAGCGACACCGCCTATAACCTCTGCTTTACTTGAAACATAACCAGTAAGTCCTACAGTGAACATTAGTGTTAACATAACTGTTAAAGCTGTTTTCCTCATGATTAGCTTTTTCTTTAGCATTATAATACCCTCCAATGTAATTATTAGCTATTATTAGATAATATATATTATTCATATAAGTATTTACATATAGTTGTGGTTAAATTAAAAATAATTTTACATAGTTAGTTAAATTTGTTAAATAATTATGTAAGAAATACTTAGGTATTTCTTTTTTGTTTTATAGAGAAATATAATTTATACCTTTTGTTAAAAAGAGGTTCTTTTAGTGTATAATAATAAGGTAGAAATGTTAGAAATGGGGTGGAAGCCATGGCATACACTGCTTTATATAGAGAATGGAGACCTAAGAATTTTAAGGATGTTGTTGGACAGGAGCACATAACGGTAACTCTTAGAAATCAGATTAAAAATGAAAGAACTGCCCATGCCTATCTCTTTTGTGGTACAAGAGGAACTGGAAAAACCTCCACTGCAAAGATTATGGCAAAGGCTCTTAACTGCACTAATCTGCAGGAAGGGGAGCCTTGTAATGAATGTGATAGCTGCACAAAGATAAATAAGGGCTTAGCAATTGATGTGACAGAATTAGATGCTGCTTCAAATAATGGAGTAGATAAAATAAGAGATATAATTGAGGATGTTCAGTATCCTCCCCAGGAAGCTAAATTCAAGATATATATTATGGACGAGGTTCATATGCTTTCCCAGGGAGCAGTAAATGCTTTTTTAAAAACTTTAGAGGAACCTCCTAAAAATGTAGTGTTTATATTGGCTACAACGGATCCTCAAAAACTTCCTATTACAATACTCTCAAGGTGTCAGCGCTTTGATTTTAAGAGGATAAGTTCTGAAAATATCACTGAAAGACTTAGAAAGATTGTTACAGAGCAGGGAGTTTTTGCAGATGATAACTCTCTAAAGCTTATAGCAAGAGTAGCAGATGGAGCTATGAGAGATTCTCTAAGTATCTTAGATCAGAGCATTTCCATGGGTGGAGGAAAGGTTGAGTACAATAACGTAATAAGTATGCTGGGTTTGGTGACTAATGAGAATTTATTTAAGCTTTCAGATGCTATAATTGAAAGAAATACTCAGAAAGCCTTAACTATCATCGATGATATGGTGATGTCTGGTAAGGACATACAGCTTTTTATTAAGGATTTAATTATTCATTATAGAAATTTGCTTATGGCTAAGGTTAGTAATTCTCCAGAAAGCATAATAGACATGGCTTTAGAGCAAATAGAGCTTTTAAAGGAGCAGAGCGTAAGGATACGTACAGAAGAGATAATGAGAAATATAAGACTGCTTCAGGAGTGCGAGGAACAGTCAAGGGTAAGTAAGCAGGCGAGACTTTACCTGGAAATAGCAGTGATTAAACTATCTAAAATTGAATATGATACTTCTCCTGAGGTTATATTAACTAGAGTAAATAAGCTTGAGGATGCAATAAAATCAGGAAGAATTGCCGTAGCGGCAGCTCCTAAGGATTCAAAGGGTATATCTTCAGCTTATGGAGATTCGAAGAAACAACTACCATCAAAAGGAGCTAAGGCTAAGACTGAGGAGGGTGGTTCCTCCTATGTTAACAGTAGCTCTAAGGTTAATATAGATATGGTTAAGAGAGCCTGGAATGATGTTCTTGAAAATTTGAAATCTAGAAGAAATATGCTTATATATGCATCTCTAGTTACAGGAAGAGCTGTTTCTTGCCAAGGTGGAATAATTGAGGTTATGTATGAAGAAGAATATGCCTTTAATAAGATAAGGCTTGAGAAGGATGAAAATCGTAAGATAGTAGATGAGGTTTTTTCAGAGATATTAAAGGATAAACTAAAGGTTGTATATTCCGTAGATCGTAAGGAGCAAAGGAGTAGAAGTACTGAAGAAATGCTTATTGAGGCCTTTGGTGAGGATAATATTAAAATTGTTGATGAGTAGCATTAATTAGATTATTTAATATAGTAATAGAAGGTAAAATACTATATAATAATATGAGAAATTGCGTATAAGGAGGTTTATCATATGGCAAAAGGATTTCCCGGTGGTTTCGGTGGCGGAAATATGAATAACTTGATGAAGCAGGCACAAAAGCTTCAAAAGCAGATGGAGGAAACTCAAAAGGAACTTGAAAATAAAGAATATGAAGCATCCGTTGGCGGTGGGGCTGTGGTTGTTAAAGCAAATGGAAAGAAACAGGTTCTTTCAATAAAAATACAGCCAGAAGTATTAGATCCCGATGATGTTGAAATGCTTGAGGATTTAGTGCTCAGCGCGGTAAATGAAGCTATGAAGCAGGCAGAAGAGGATGCTGCTAGCCAAATGGGTAAAATGACCGGTGGCTTTAACATGCCTGGTTTATTCTAAAGACATTAACAATATGCATATTATTACTTAGAAAAAATTTTCCTTATGGGAAAATTTTTTCCTTTAAAATATAATGTCCACTTAAAGGATGTGATTACAAATGGATTTTTATCCTATTGCTATAGAAAAGCTTATAGAGGAGTTTGCAAAGCTTCCAGGAATAGGTCATAAAACAGCTCAAAGGCTTACTCTTTATGTGCTTAATCTTCCTAAGGAAGAAGTGGAGGAGTTTTCAAAGGCACTAGTTGAGGCTAGGGGAACTATTAGATATTGCTCTGTATGCGGTAATTTTACTGACTCAGATCCCTGTGCCATATGCTCTAACCCTAATAGAGATAAAACTAATATCTGCGTGGTGGAGCAGCCTAAGGATATAATGACTATGGAGAGGGTAAAGGAGTATAATGGAGTATATCATGTTCTCCATGGAAATATATCTCCAATGCAAGGTAGAGGCCCTCAGGATATTAGAATAAGGGAACTTGTGGCTAGGATGAGTCCTGATATACAGGAAGTTATTGTGGCTACCAACCCTACTATTGAAGGAGAGGCTACCGCTATGTACATATCTAGAATGCTAAAACCCTTAGATATAAAGGTTACAAGAATAGCTTCTGGTATTCCTGTAGGAGGAGATTTAGAATATGCCGATGAGGTAACCCTTTCTAAAGCTTTGGAAGGAAGAAAAGAGATATAGCTGTTCTTTAATAAAGTTTTGAATATAAAGCCTTATTACTGTCAATAATCAAGCTAGTACAGCATTTTTTTGCATATTAGCAGGAGGTTTTATATGAGAGATTTTAAAAATAAGAAGAGAGAACTTTTAACTATTAAAAGAGATTTATTGGATAATATAGAGAGAGCCTTAGGAGAAATGGAAGCAGCAGAATGTTTTTTTCAAAACACCACGGACCCAAAGCTTATTGAGGTAGCTATATATTATAAACACGCTACTCTTACAAGATACGAATATCTTTTAAAGCAAGCTAAGGAGCTTAGCATTTCTATTAATGCTCAGGATTTATTAGATAGAAATTCTGTACGGGCTGTGATTTAAAGTGCTGTAATATTTACCGCCTCTCTATACATATTATTTAATATATATCCATGTTAATGAATGGATAATTAAAGGGGATGGATAAATGGATGCACTTATTTATTTTATAATAGCTATGGTGGCATTAGTTATTATAGTAAAGATATTCTCATGGCCTATGAAAATATTAATGAAGCTTATTATTAATGGTGTCTTGGGAGTTATACTCCTTTGGCTGGTAAATTTTTTTGGACAAGGTTTTGGAATAACAATTGGAATTAATGCAGCTACTGCTTTGATTGCAGGTTTTTTTGGAGTTCCAGGAGTTATATTTTTGATAGTATTCAAGCTATTTATATAAAGAAAACAGACCGTAAAAAGCGGTCTGTTTTTTAGGGTTAAGATGGGAGTAGGAAGAATCACATCAAACATCTGGGTTATGAAAAATTTGTATTAAGAGGAGCTTTATAAATACATCATCTACTATTAGTATATTCTCCTACTACTCTTCTGTTACAAAATAAATAACTATTTTTGGGAATTATATAATATATGATATAATAATATTAATTACAAAGGGTATGTATGAGATGGGGGAGAATACATGGAAAAATATTTTTCAAAATCTATGTTCAAAGAGGAACTCCATAAAATAAAATGGTTTTCTCCGATTGTTTTTTTGCTTATTTTTGTTATTTTTAATAATACAGGTATGGCAGGACTTTTAGGAAAAGACATCGGCTTTGACAGAACCTATGGAATTAAAAGCTACTTTTCTTTATCATTTATAAGAATCTTAATACTGGCTTTAGTTTATTATATAGGGGCATCATTACTTCTTTTAGATAAGAAAAAGCTTAAGGAGGATGCAGCAAAGGAGGGGAGGATAATTTATTTTGTTACTAAGGGAGCCTCTCTTCTAACAGCTATAGGGACAAGCTTTATGGCTGCCTTTTTTACTAAGCTTGTATTATATCTTATGAATTTAAAGCTCTTTTATGAGGAGTGCAATATAGGTCCTTCTTATTTAGTAAAATTCTTTGCTTTTCACATAGTTCTTATTCTTCTTATAGTGGCTCTAGCTATGCTTTTAAACTCTTTCTTTGGAAACATTTTTTCTGTAATTGTAATGCCTATACTAACAATATATTCGTTTTTGCTTTTTTTTGGAACTGGTTATTATCTAGTTAGTGAAACCTATGTAAGGAGCAGAAATTTTTTAGCTTGGGTTGAAAGTCTGACTGTTAATAAATTATATGAGGTTATTATTAATGATTACAGACTAATATTACAAAACAGTGGCTTTCAGTATGGAGTAACCTTATATATGATTATATTTGTTTTACTATTTATAACAATGGGTTTTTTCTCATATAAATATATGAATGTCCATAGGGTGAACAATTATTTTATGTACTATGGAGTAGAATTAGTTTCACTAGGAAGCGTGATAATAGCAGGGTGCTATTTCTTATCCTTAGGCACTGCAGTGATAATTCTCCTTGCTAATGAGGAGTTAGAAATGATAAAGGCTTGGGATATGGCGTATAATTTGATGATGATTTATATTTCTATCATTGCTTTTATACGGATATTATATATTATATTAAAGAATAGACCTTGGGAGATATTTATTAATAAGAAAAAAGAAGAAAACATTGAAGCGTAGTGTATTAAACTAAATATCATGAAATAAAAGAGACCTATAAACTCATTTTTCAGAATGAGTTTATAGGTCTTATATATTTTCAATTGTTTTAAATATAATAATTTATGATTAAGAAAAATATGCCATAACATAGGAGCATTATCCCTATGAAAAAGGCCAGCAGTTTTTTTAGCATATCAGCTTTATTCATATTATTCCTTCTCCTTTGCACTTAAGGGTCCACCAATTTTTTTTGTAAGATTTTTAATTAAGCGGATATTAAATCTCAAGAACATCACTCCAAGTATCGCAATGACAAAGCCTAAGGCTATAGTCCCTAGCCCTCCAAAGATTAAAGCTGATTTGGGGTAGGAGCCTATAAAATTTATGTATTGTGGAGCTATAAGAGTGGCTAAAGCCAAAGCTATTCCAGCCATGGAAATGCCTAAAGCTGCTATTAATAAAGATGATAATAGAAGTAATAGCGGTAATGATAAAATTAAAAATACTACAAAGGTTAGAAGCTTAAAAACTCCAGAAAAGAACTTTGAAAGGGATGAGGTTACCGAGTTGAAGGATGGAAGTTCTAAGGTATCAATATCATTTTTGAAATTGTGGTAGCCCTCGTGGATAGTTTTCTTTTCCTCTTTTTTAGGAATATGAGGTTCCTGCTTACAGCGCTGAGCTATTAAATAAGGATCTCCAAAGCTATTTATTAATTGAGCTTCGGTGATTCCAGCTTCTTGACCACTATTAAATTTGTTATTATAGTCTTCTATTATACTGGCAACCCATTCTTCCGGATATTCTGAAAGGTTTGCTTCTAATATACTTAAAAAATCCGATTTTTTCATCTTATTGTCCCCTCACAAAGAAATATTACATATTAATAGTATAATACTTTCTTATAAAATAACAGCTAAAGAGGGATAGAAAAGAGGAAATAGACAGAAGAAATAAGTAAACTACCCCTGGTGTAACACTATAAGTAATACTAAGAAAAACAAAGGAAAGTATAGATATTACATATTTAGTTTTATATAATGCAGTTTTTATAAAAAGCAGTGATGAAAATTCGTGGTACTATATACAAGTCGCTTACGGCAAGCGTCACCTGAGACAACACGTTGAACTAAGAAGAAATAAGTAAGAACTAATAGCTAAGAACTAAGAGTTAAGAGCTAATAGTTTAGAGATTTTGTAGCTCGTACGTACTCCCTTAGTTAAGTTAAAATTTGAGCTTCTTATTAAGGAAGAAAAGTTTTAAAAAATGTGTTGACAAAGAAAATGCTGCATGATAATATAATCAAGCAGCTTACAGAAAAGCCGCAATGGTCTTTGAAAATTGAACAGA
>JAEXZL010000129.1 GCA_023451395.1 Bacillota bacterium
TTCCTCGCTCGACTTGCATGTGTTAGGCACGCCGCCAGCGTTCGTCCTGAGCCAGGATCAAACTCTCAATTTAAAAGTTTGATACTTCTCAAAATTACTTAAAAAAATTGCTGGTTTGTGTTTATCTTATACTTCTGTTCTCTGTTCAATTTTCAAAGACCAAATATGTGACATAAACATGTCGCTTTATTATCATATCACTGAGTTTTGACCTTGTCAACAGTTTTGTTTCGCTGCATCATCGCCTCACTCGGTGACAAGGGATATAATATCATTTTGTATAAATACTTGGAATTACTAGAATGACTTATAATTTAAAAGCAATCTTCATTATCTTATTTGTTCTCTTTTTTTCTGTATTTTACGTATATTGATACACCTGGGCAAGTATATATTACAACAACGGTATTATATAAGTAAAAAAGGAAAGTCTGCTCACAAAATCCCTAAAAAGTTCTGTAAGCACCTTTCCTTAATTTTAACTACTATTTATTTTCTCTTTAATATTTCAAAGGTAAAATCCACTCCTGAAGTATCATCATGAATATCTTCGGATTTTTCCACTACCCATTCCTCTTCATTAATATGAGGAAAATAAGTATCTCCCTCGTACTCTTCATGAATTCTTGAAAGATAAAGCTTTTTTGCATAGGGGAGCATAATTCTAAATATCTCTCCTCCCCCTATTACAAAATATTCGTCCGCATCATCGATATAGGTCTTTAAATCCTTTATACTTGTGACCACAACCACATCATTATTTTCCACCTTAAAGTTAGGGTCTCTTGTTAAAATGATATGTGTCCTTCCTGAAAGTATACCTGGCAAGGATGTAAAAGTTTTTCTACCCATTATTATCGTTTTACCGTAAGTTATACTCTTGAAAATTTCCAGATCCTTAGGAACTCTCCATATTAATTTATTATCTTTTCCAATAACTCTGTTATCAGCAACCGCTGCTACAAAACTTATCATTAAATTGCCACCTCCATTTTTATTGCCGGATGATATTTATAATCAATAAGCTTAATATCATCAATGGTAAAATCATAAAAATTCTTAATTTCTGGATTTATATAAAGCTTAGGTGCTTCATAAGCCTCTTCTCTTCTAGATAGTTGAAGCTTCATACCCTGAACCTGATTTTCATATATATGGGCGTTATTAATTACATGGGTAAATAAACCTGGCTTTAGACCAGTTACCTGAGCAATTAAATGCACAAGAACTCCGTACTGGGTAATGTTAAATGGAATTCCAAGAGGAATATCTCCGCTTCTCTGTACAAGCATACAGTTTAAGGTATCTCCAGTAACATCCCACATAGTCATAAAAGCACAGGGATAGAGAGAGCCTCCTTCAAGATATGGTATCTGCCATAAGGACATTATATGTCTTCTATTTTGAGGATCATTCTTTAAGCCTTCAATTAGCTTATCAATTTGATTGTATTTTTTTACTATATATCCATAGGAGGTTCCAATGGTACCGTCCTCCTTCATCCATTCATCCCATATATGTACACCCTCTTCTTGAAGCTTCTTGACATCATTACTTTGGTCTCTGTATATCCATAAAAGCTCCTTCACTGCTGTTTTAAAGCCAACGAATTTTGTTGTTAAGATAGGAAATTCCTTCTGGAGATTAAATCTAAATATTTGATGAGGGAGTTTATAAGTAGGTATCCCTGTTCTATTTTCACTTTCATAATATCCATTGTTTAATATATCTTCTACTACGTTTAAATATTGTGTATCTGTATTATTCATATTAATCCTCCTAAAATTAAGAAAATATAACCATAATAATATCATTATAGCAGATATTTTAAAATCCAATACTACTTTTATATTTCCGATTTATTAATTTTCCCCTCTGTGTCGTTATTATAATTAAGATTTTATACAAAAAACACCCTATCCACTGGGATAAGGTATTATTGATTAACTGTTCATTGGATTACCATCAAAGTCCTCATATTTTGGAGGAAGCTTTTTGTTACCTTTATTTACTGGCAATTTATCTATTTTTATTCTTCTCTTACCTTTATAGTTACTAAGATTTGGTTTGTCCATAATATTCCACCTTTTAATTATTTCTTACTGTATGTCTCTTTAACCTTATCAATTTTCTGTTGCTCTACTTGCTGCTGGGGATACCATCCCTTCTGTGCCATCTTATCATAAACTTCCTTTTCCATTGTTAAACTTTCACAAAGGGCTTCCTTAAAGGCAGTATGAATATTAGGAGTTGAAGATTCAATAACTCCATGGAGGTATAAATCACTAACACCTTTAATGGTAAGCAATATATCCTCCATTAAATTCTTATCATCCATAATATGATTTTCTCCCTTCTATAAGAGGTTATAAAACTTCCCAAAAATCTCCTGATGCTTTTTAGTAAGAGACTCAATTAATGTTTTAAGCTCAGGATCTTGAACCCTTCCAGAAAAGTCCTCACACTTTGTCTTAAGGTGCTGCTCATGTCCTAAGGCATCGTCAATATATAAGAGTTCTTTTGGAGACATTAGATCACTCCTTCTCAAATAGTCTAACAGAGGTATTTCTATAGTTTTTCCTCTATGAGAATAGTATGCGACTTGTTCCTCAAGATTATTTATGGCAAACCCTGTATGCCTTTGCAGCAACAGGCTAAAGCCTCTTCATTTGGAACCTCTTTTCTCTGGTGACAGGCACAAGAGAAAAGAGATTTCGCAAAGGTAAAAACCCTTCCTTTACATTATAAACCTATTAGAGATAGAGCTTTCTAAGCTTATATTAGGCTATGGAATTATTGTATGTTGTCAGAAAATATGATAGCATAAAATTACTATAATATGGTCATTTTTCCCGGATTTCTTCTCATATCCTTTGCTATATTTCCGGTTAGTAGGCCAAGAAATGGAGAGACTTATGAAACTAAATACAAAACGTACAATTTTAGTGGGACTGGCCTTTTTATCTATCTGTTCCTTCTGGCAGGTTTATGACAACATCATCCCTCTCATTCTTAAGAATAGCTTCCAAGTGAGCGATACCATTTCCGGTGTTATCATGTCCCTGGATAATGTATTGGCATTATTTATGCTACCCTTGTTCGGAAAGCTTTCAGATAGTATTGATACTCCCCTTGGCAAAAGGACTCCTTTTATAATAGGCGGTACTTTAGCGGCGGTTATTATCATGCTACTTATACCTATTGCAGATAATATTCTTTCTTTACCGTTATTTATTGTTTCCTTGCTTCTTGCACTTATCGCAATGAGTACTTATCGTTCACCTGCGGTAGCACTGATGCCTGACGTTACACCTAAACCCTTACGTTCAAAGGCTAATGCTGTTATTAACCTAATGGGAGCTGTAGGTGGCATGATAGCTCTTTTACTTATAAAGCTTCTGGTAGGTTCTGGAGCTAAGCCAAATTATTTCCCACTCTTTATTACTATTGCAATTATTATGATTGCTTCTGTTATTATTTTAGTAATTACAATTAAGGAAAAGAAGCTTGCCTCAGAGGTTGCCTCTATTGAACTATATGAGAATCCAGAGGAGCAGGAAGAAATCCTCAAATCTGAAATTGCTCCAATGCCTAAAGAGGTAAAAAGAAGTTTAATATTAATACTTTTATCCGTAGCCTTCTGGTTTATGGGCTATAATGCCGTTACTACTGCCTTTTCAAAATATTATCAAGTATATTGGGGTCTAGAAGGCAGTGGCTATGCTAACAACCTATTAGTTGCTACTATAGCTGCCATCCTGTCCTATATCCCTGTAGGAGTAATTTCTACAAAAATTGGACGAAAGAAAACTATTCTTGGAGGTGTAGTTCTTCTTGGTTCTATGTTTGGTGCAGGCATTTTCTTTACATCTTATACCCCAGCAATAAATGTACTTTTTGCATTAGTAGGCTTTGCTTGGGCAGCAATAAATGTGAATTCCTACCCTATGGTTGTAGAAATGAGCAAAGGAAGTGATGTAGGAAAGTTTACAGGATATTACTATACCTTTTCAATGTCCGCCCAAATAGTGACGCCAATTCTTTCTGGTTACCTTCTTCAGCATGTTGGCTATCACAGTCTATTTCCTTACGCTACCTTTTTTGTAGCTTTGGCTTTTGTGACTATGTTTTTTGTTAAGCATGGTGACAGTAAGCCTTTAGCAAAAAAGAATAAGCTTGAAGCCTTTGACATAGAGGATTAATTACTTGGAGGTAAAAAATGACAGCAATTATCATACTTCTAATAACAGTTATAGTTTTAGCTTTACTCTGGCTCCTATTAATTATTCCTAGAATTAAAGGACCAAATATGGAGGATTTTAAAAAATATCATTATGCCCATAGAGGATATCATGATATTTCTCTAGGCATTCCGGAAAATTCCCCTGATGCCTTTAAGAAAGCAGTAGATTTAGGTTTTGGTATAGAGCTTGATGTTCATCTTACTAAAGATGGGCAGCTACTTGTTATGCATGATGAAAGTTTATTGAGAACCTGTGGTGTTCAGCTAAATATCAGTGAACATAACCTTTCAGACTTAAGAAAGCATATGCTCATAGGCAGTACTTCTGCAGCTCCAACCTTAAAAGAGGTTCTAGATATAGTTTCAGGAAAAACACCTCTAGTTATAGAAATAAAACCTGTACATTTAAACCATGGAGCATTAACGGACGCTGTGTGTCGTCAGCTTGAGAGCTATAATGGCCTTTACTCCATCGAATCCTTTGATCCAAGGGTGTTATTATGGTTAAAGAAAAATAGACCTGAAATCATAAGAGGACAGCTGCTTATGAACTATAAAAAAGATAATACTAAAATAAATCCTCTGCTAGGCTTTCTTCTTCAAAACCTACTTACTAACTTTATAACAAAACCTGATTTTATAGCCTATAGAGTTGAGGACAGAAATACTTTAAGCTTAAAGCTATGCAGAGCTATATATGGTGTTTTAGAATGTAGCTGGACTGTTAAAAGCCCAAAGGATCAAAAAGCTGTCCAGAAGGATAACGGGGTTATAATATTTGAAGGCTTTAATCCAAATATTATATAAATAGTAGCTAACACAGATTGATCTGCTGTGTTTAAGCTTATCTTAAGCAATACTGCCCTTATAAATTTCTTGAGATAAAAAAAGAACTACTGCACATTTTCCTTGTACAGTAGTTCCTTTTTTTATTATCTTATTTCATTATTTTGCAAATATCATTTGTGAACTCTACTGGATCACTTACAGGTAAGCCCTCGATGAGCATTGCTTGATTATAAAGAAGCTTAGTATATAAATCAAGCTTTTCCTTATCCTCTGAGAAAGCCTTCTTTAAGGAAGTAAAGACCTCATGGTCAACATTTAGCTCCAATACTTTTTCTGCCTTAATATCTTGAGAGTTCGGCATAGCCTTTAGAATTTTCTCCATTTCAATGGAAAGCTCTCCTTCACTGGTAAAGCAAACAGGATGCTGCTTCAATCTCTTTGATGCTCTTACATCTGCCACCTTACCCTCTAGTACTTTTTTCATATAATCAAAAAGCTCTTTATTTTCTTCAGAAGCACTCTCATCCTTCTTCTCCTCATCTTCTATTCCTAAATCGCTACCAGATACTGATTTAAATTCCTTTTCCTTATAAGACATAAGTATCTTAAGAGCAAACTCATCAATATCTTCAGTAAGATAAAGAATTTCATAACCCTTTTCAGCTACCATTTCTGTCTGTGGAAGCTTTTCTATTCTTTCTAAGGATTCACCAGCAGCATAATAGATATACTTCTGATTTTCAGGCATTCCATCTACATATTCCTGAAGGGTTACAAGCTTCTTTTCCTTTGAGGAATAGAACATTAACAGATCCTGAAGCATCTCCTTGTTAGCCCCAAAATCATTATATACACCAAACTTTAATTGCCTTCCAAAAGCTTTATAGAATTTTTCATACTTCTCTCTATCATTCTTAAGCAGCTCTAAAAGCTCATTTTTAATCTTATTTTTTAGGTTCTTAGCTATGAGCTTAAGCTGCCTGTCATGCTGGAGCATCTCACGGCTGATGTTAAAGGATAAATCCTCTGAATCCACCATGCCCTTTACAAAGCTGAAGTAATCAGGCAAAAGATCCCCACACTTATTCATTATAAGTACTCCATTAGAGTAAAGCTCTAAGCCTTTTTCATATTCCTTTGAATAATAATCATAAGGAATAGTTTCAGGTATATATAGTATTGAGTTATATCTAACTGCACCATCAACTATGGTATGAATATATTTTACAGGTTTATCAAAGCCATAATGCTTCTCAGTATAGAACTTCTCATAATCCTCAGCCTTAAGCTCATTCTTATTCTTTCTCCAAATAGGCACCATAGAGTTTATAGTCTTTTCTTCGATAATATCCTCATATTCATCCTCTGTGCCTTCCTTTAATTTATGTTCAGTTAAGTTCATTTTTATAGGATATCTTATAAAATCAGAATACTTTTTAATAAGGCTCTTAATTTTATATTCCTCTAGGTACTCATCATACTTTTCATCCTCAGTATTTTCCTTTAGCTTAAGGATTATTTCTGTTCCTGTAGAAGACTTTTCATAAGGTTCTATGGTGTAACCATCAACGCCCTCAGACTCCCATTTATAAGCTTCATTGCTATCTAAAGCTTTACTAATAACAGTAACCTTATCTGCCACCATAAAAGCTGAATAGAAGCCCACACCAAATTGTCCTATAATATCATAGCCTTCCTTGGCTTCATTTTCCTTCTTAAAGGCTAAGGAGCCACTTTTAGCTATAACACCTAGATTATTTTCTAAGTCCTCCTTTGTCATTCCTATACCTGTATCAGATATCTTTAATATTCTATTCTCCTTATCAACCTCAATAGTGATATAATAACCATCCTTATCAAAGGTCAAATTCTCATCTGTCAGTGCTCTGTAATAAATCTTATCAATAGCATCACTGGCATTGGAGATAAGTTCTCTTAAAAAAATTTCCTTATGAGTATAGATAGAATTAATCATTAAATCCAGCAGTCTTTTAGACTCTGCCTTAAACTCTTTTCTTTCCACTGATAACTCTCCCTTCACTATTTAGCCTCCAGTAATACCCTAGGCTATGCTTTTTATAAAAGTAAAATTGCTATAATTTATGAACTGTTAGCACTCTATGATGTAGAGTGCTAACTCCATAATTTTTATATAACACATTCTGAAAATACTGTCAACAGGCTAAAAAAGCAATAACTAAGAGTTAAATCTCTATAATCAACCTAAACCAATTTTTAGGCTCCCCAGTATTTAATTTTGGTGATTTTTCCATTATAAAAATAAAGCACTCCAATATATTGATTTTACACTTCCTTATTAATCCATAAAAAAAGCAGGCATTTTAAAAATGCCTGCCATTCATCTTACATATTAAAGAAACTCATTACTAAAGATACCAAAACAAAAGCCATTAATAGTGGTGCAACAAATTTTATGCAGAAGGAGAAGAATTTTCTACCTATAAACACATTACCTTCCTTCTGAATTTCATCATCCATAAATTTAATTCCCAAGCGCCAACCCACTAAAAGGCTCATAAGCATGGCAGCTAGAGGCATCATTATTCCTTCTGCAAGAAGATCATAAAAATCTAACCATGCTAGTCCTAGAGGCTGAAATAGTCCTCCAGAACCTAAGGCATCCAATGCTACAGGTAAACCAAAAAGAATTATTGCTATTCCCACAATTGTAGTAATGATACCTCTGTTTAAAGGCTTTCCTGCTGCCATTCTAGTATCAATAAAGTGAGCACAAACTACCTCTAGTAATGATACTGAAGAAGTTAACGCTGCAAAAAGAGCTAAGAGATAAAAGATAAAGCCTAGGATCATCCCTGTATATCCCATACTGTTGAATACTTCATGAAGGGTTACAAAGAGAAGCTTTGGACCACTTGCAGGATCAAGACCTGTGGCAAAAACTGCTGGTAATATAGCAAAGCCTGCAAAAAGTGCAAATATAGTATCTGCAATAGGAATTATAAAGGCGTTCTTAACTATGTTTTCCTTCTTAGAGAGGTATGAACCATAGGTTATAAGACATCCCATTCCTAAAGAAAGAGAAAATAGCATTTGGCCTCCTGCAGCCCTTACAGCATCAAAAAATTTAAAGTTTTCACTAGAAAAACTAAACATAAATTTTACGCCTTCTGATGCTCCTGGAAGAGTTAAGCTTCTTGCAATTATTACTAATAGCATTACAAGAAGTGCTGGCATTGCAACCTTGCTAAAGGTTTCTATTCCTTTATTAACCCCACCTACAACTATTCCCATAGTTATAGCCATAAATAGGATATGATAAGTTATTGCAGTTCCCGGATTTTTGAAAACGCTTGCAAAATAATCTGCGCCTCCTACTCCTGCAAAGGAATTGCTACCAAAGATATTTGACATAAAGTCTACCATGTACTTAATTACATATCCGCCAATTGTACTGTAAAATGATAGGATAATAAAAGCTGATAAAACTCCCATCCATCCAATAAACTTATATTGCTTGCCAAGCTCTCCAAAAGCTAGCACAGGACTCTTTCCTGTTTTTCTTCCAATTACCATCTCTATACTTACTATTATTATTCCGCAAAAAACTACTAAGACTAGATAAATAAGTAAAAAAGCAAATCCCCCATTTGCTCCCATCTTATAAGGAAAACCCCATAGGTTTCCTAGTCCTACTGCTGACCCTATTGCCGCCATTAGAAAGCCGATATTTGACCCCCATTGACCTCTTTTTTCTTCCATTGTAATCCTCCCATTTACCAATTTTAATTTTTACCACTATTTAAAATTATATGTAATTTTAAACAGTTTGTAAATATAATACTAATAAATTAAAATATTAACAAATGAAAACCTTTAAATTAGACTTTTTGTTAATAATTCATAAAAAAAGGACAGCCAGAGGCTGCCTTTTTTTTTAATTTCGCAATTCTTTCATAAATATTGTTGAAACTACTATAGAATTGTTAGTGCATACTTTTTCATACTTTTAAATAGCCTATTTATACTGATATATTATTATCAATATACTCTATAGAAAGCATTTTGCTATACTTTAATGTGCACATTATTTTACGATTTTCCTATACCCTGAAAAACATTTTTTGCTGAGCTATAGAGACCGCTGGCAGATAATCCTATTATTATGCCTTGAAATATAGCTATCTTTATTTCCTCACCACTATAAAAAATACTGGTTACTATACCTAGAGCAAGATTTATAATAGGTATAAATTTTGTAACTTTATCCCCAAAGACTTTCTTCCATAGCTCACCAAGAGCAATAATTACCGGAATGATAACCGCTATTTCTATCATTTTCTCACTTCCTTCATGTCATTATTTATAATAATAAATATGCATAAAAGCTTAACTTTTCTTAAAAATCTAATATAAAATTCAATCCTTTAGCTCTTATATATTATATTAATTTCTATCCTTTTATGTGCTAAAACATACTTTCCTAATGTAGGCTCAAATATTAGATTTATTTGTATAATTATAATTGAACATATCCATAGAAATCGATTCTTTTATCCAAAGGAAAAAGGCCAGTAAATTCACTGGCCTTTTAGTTATTTATTCTTCTTCTTTAAAAAATAAAACAGCGGAAGCCCCGCAAGGGTTATAGCAATTCCTATTATGGAGTTTATTGGTGCAGTAATCACAGTACTTATTAATATATAAGCCCCACCGGCTATTCCAATTATTGGAGTTATAGGATAAAAAGGTACTCTGTATAACCCCTCCTTCTTAGGAGTTTTTTTTCTTAATATAAATAACCCAATAACGCCCATAGTAAAGAAAATCCACAATACAAATATAAGAAGATCTGTCAAAGTATTAAAGGTTCCTGAGAAAATGTATATCACTGCTAATAAGCTTTGTAATATAAGTGCATTAGTTGGAGTGCCAAGCTTTGGATGAACTTGTCCAATAATTTTTCCAAAAGGAAATCTCTTTCTCTCTCCCATTACTAGAGGAACTCTAGCGGCAGTCATTAAATATCCATTTAAAGCTCCAAAAACCGATACCATAATTCCAATGGTTATAAATGTTGCTCCACCGTTTCCAAATAAGGCAATAGCTGCATCGGCACCTGGGGTCTTTGAAGAAACAATAGTTTCATAAGGAAGAACCTTAAAGATTGCAATATTAAAAATGGCATATATAATAATAACAAAAACAACCCCTATTGATATAACCTTTGGAAGATTCTTTGCAGGTTTATTTAATTCACCTGCCATATTAGTTACACCAATCCATCCATCATAGGCCCATAGAGTACCTAATACTGCAGCACCAAAGCCTGCACTAGATACTGCCGCCTCTATTGATGTAAAGCCTGGAGCGCTTTTTGATAAAAGACCAAAGGCAATAATTGAAATTACCGGTATAAGCTTTCCTATTGTAGCCAAGGTTTGTATTATACCACCATATTTTGTAGATAATATATTCATGGTTAAAATAAAAATAAGAACGCCAATAGCCATAAGCTTTTGTTGATTGTTATCCATATTTATAAAGAAACCAGCATAGGTAGCAAAAGCAATAGCTTGAGCTGCTACAGAAGCAGGATAGGATATTATAGCTTGAACCCATCCTAATAAAAAGCCTGTTGCTTCTCCATATAGCTCTTCTAAATATATATACAGCCCTCCGGATTTAGGTATATAAGATGCTATCTCTGCCACAGAAAGAGCAGATGCTAAGGTGATTATTCCGCCCACTATCCAAGCACTGATACTCATGAAAGGTGTTCCAGCATTATTTAGTACAATACCAGGCTTCAAAAATATTCCTGAACCTATTATCATTCCTACTACTATAGCTAATGCCTCAATAAAGGTTATTGATTTCTTCAGTTGTTTTTTTTGCATATGCAATCATCTCCTGTATGTAAATTTAATCCCCATTACAGTCCAAAATAATTGGACAACGTTTACAGATTAGCATATTCCCCTTTATTTTACAATATTTTCTTTTTAAAAGTTGTATCTTTTATTTGTAAGAAGTATTTACCTTAATATTAATTATGGGTTGCTTTATTTGACGCAACCCATTAATAATCAAAAATCTAATTTTGAGATATTTAATTACTAGAGCTGGAAGCAGCAGCGGCAGTACTGGCAGCAATAGCAGCTGCTATTGCTGCTTGTTCTGCAATAATTATACTTGTTATGCTATTTACTAAAGCTGTATTAACAGCACTATCCTCAACCTCTTTCTCACATTCCTTTGCAACTAACAAAGCTGCATACATAATTCTTTGTGCCTTTCCAATTCCAAATGCTCCAAATCCCTTACAAGAAAGCAAGAAATCATTAACTAGAGCTATATCCGAAGCCACCTCCTCTGGTTCCCTTCCCATCAGTGCAAGTAGCCCTAAGGTTGACAGCTCCGCTCCTGTACCATATCTACAACCCTTTTCCTTTAACTTAGTAAAAATCTCAAGGGTTCTTCGGCACTTTTCCTCTGCTTCCTCTTCTCCCAAAGCTAAGGTATGGCTTAATCCTTGAACTGCATTTCCAGAAAAAAATTCACTTCTTAGAAAGCTATAACATTTTTCTATTTCATTAATAGCCTTTTCTTCTGATAAGCTACTTAAGGCAAAAAGTACTGCAAAACCGCAATCTTCCTTAGATGTAAGAATAGGATGCTCCATCTTCATCCTTCTATATATATTACCAGCCTTTAAAGCTATCCTCTGAAAATCCTGAGCTTCTGCCATACTAGCTAAAACAAAAGCAGCTAAAGGTAAGTAGGGTGAAGATTTAAGCTCGTCCTTTAAAATATCATATGCCCTAAGCACCAGGAGAAACTTTTCTTTTGGACTTTCCTCTAAGGCTAAAATTGATGCTAAAGGAAGTAAAGCTATGCTTTTAAAATTTGAAAATATTCCTGTACTTTCCTTAATTATTTCCTTACAGTCTTTAATTTTTAATGGCTGTATCTCTAAATCCTTAAAGGTATAAATACTTGCACATAAGGGATAAAAAATAGGATTGTCCCATCTAAAATTTTCCTTCATTATATCTCTGTTTCTCACAAAGAGCCGACACCTTTTTTCTAGGGATTCAAGCATATAATATTCTCCTTTTTCCATCATATATTTTAGCTATATCTCTCTACTCTTTATTGTAGCTATAAGAGTACTTAGCTGTATGTATACACAATATACTTCTATGTATTAAGAAGTTTTCTTCCAAAGGTTGCTTAGTCCAATTTCCTCTCCCTTAATTATTCTTTTGACATTTATAATATGCTTGTAAATCATAGCAATAGAAGCTGCTCCAATGATAATTGGTACAATCCACTCTCTGGTAGATAGGCTTAAATACAGAGGATAAGATATAGCAGTAGCTAAAGTTGCAAGAGCAATATAGTCAGTAATTAATGTAACAGCTACTGTTATTAAAATCATCACTAAAAACACTCTCCAATTAAGCACTAATATCATTCCTAAAAAGGATGCAAAGCCCTTACCACCTTTAAAATTCAAAAAAATTGGAAACATATGTCCCAATACACAGGCTACTCCAGTAACAGCACCAATATATGGATCATTTGGAAAGAGTGATTTTGCTATAAATATGGCAATAACAGCCTTTACAATATCCCATGCACCAACTGCCACACCTACCTTTAAGCCCATTGTAATAGCAGCATTGGACGCACCAGGATTATTTGATCCCTTACCACGGATATCAAAACCCTTTTTCTTACCTATTAAATAAGCTGCATTAATGCACCCTATGAAATATCCAATAAAACTACAAATTAAATATTTAAGCATATGCTTGTCTCCTCATATACAATGATTTTTCTTCATAATATGTACAACAAAATACTTATTATCTATGCACAAAAAAATACTTATTATCTATGCACACCAAAATACTTATCACCAAAAAAACTGAAATAATTACGATAATTGTATCACAGACAAGGGTGAAGCACAATTTAGTATTTCATTTATAATTGAATTCAAAGCACTTATCTTGACTAGAGCTATGGATAAATGTAAAATTATTTTAACTAGTATAAAATATTCTGAAAATGAGGTGGTGTAAAAATGTCTAGGGTATATAATTTTTCCGCTGGGCCTGCAGTTTTACCTGAAGAGGTTTTAAGGGAAGCAGCAGAAGAAATGCTGGATTATAAAGGCAGTGGTATGTCTGTTATGGAAATGAGCCACCGCTCAAAAACCTATGATACTATTATTAAGGAAGCAGAAGCAGATTTAAGAGACCTAATGAATATTCCTGATAATTATAAGGTTTTATTTCTTCAGGGAGGTGCAAGCCAACAATTTGCCATGATTCCTATGAATCTTATGAAGAATAAGGTTGCAGATTATATCGTAACAGGACAATGGGCAAAAAAAGCCTTTCAAGAGGCTAAAATCTATGGACAAGCTAATAAAATAGCTTCTTCTGAAGATGAAACCTTCTCCTATATTCCAGATTGTAGTGATTTACCAATCTCTGAGAATGCTGACTATGTTTATATCTGCGAAAATAACACAATCTATGGAACTAAATTTAAAACCCTTCCTAATACAAAGGGCAAGCTTTTGGTTTCTGATGTATCCTCCTGCTTCTTATCAGAGCCGGTAGACGTAACTAAATATGCACTTATTTATGGAGGAGTTCAAAAAAATATTGGTCCTGCAGGTGTAGTTATAGTAATTATTAGAGAGGATTTAATAACAGAGGATGTACTACCTGGTACTCCTACTATGCTAAAGTATAAGACCCATGCTGATGCTGATTCTCTATATAATACCCCTCCTGCATATGGAATATATATCTGCGGTAAGGTGTTTAAGTGGCTGAAGAAATTAGGCGGTCTTGAAGTAATGAAAGAAAGAAATGAAAAGAAGGCAAAGATACTTTATGACTTCTTAGATGAAAGCAAGCTCTTTAAGGGTACCGTAAGAAAGGAAGATCGTTCACTAATGAATGTTCCCTTCGTTACTGGAAATAAAGAATTAGATGAAAAATTCGTAAAAGAGGCAAAGAAGGCTGGCCTTGAGAGTCTAAAGGGTCATCGTTCCGTTGGTGGTATGCGAGCAAGCATATACAATGCAATGCCTATAGAAGGTGTAGAAAAATTAGTTGAATTCATGAAAACCTTTGAAAAAGAAAACGCTTAATGGTTAAAATGCCAATTGTTTAATTGGCATTTCTCATAATCATATTGGAAAGAAGGATGCAAATTGTTTAAATATCATTGCCTAAATCCAATATCAGGAGTTGGGCTGGAAAAATTCACAGATATCTATGTAGAAACTAACGATGTAAAGGAAGCGGAAGGTATCCTTGTAAGAAGTGCAGCAATGCATGATATGGAATTACCGGAAAATCTTTTGGCAATTGCAAGAGCTGGTGCAGGTGTTAATAATATTCCCTTAGATAAATGTGCTCAAAAGGGTATTGTTGTCTTTAATACCCCAGGAGCCAATGCCAATGGTGTTAAAGAGCTTGTAATCGCAGGAATGCTCCTAGCCTCCAGAGATATTGTGGGAGGTATCAATTGGGCAGAGGCTAATAAGGATAATGATAATATAACCAAGGATGCAGAAAAAGAAAAAAAGAAATTTGCTGGAACTGAGATACAGTATAAAAAGCTTGGAATTATCGGTCTTGGCGCTATCGGAGTAAAGGTTGCTAATGCAGCAAAGAATTTAGGAATGGATGTATATGGCTACGACCCTTATTTATCAGTAGATGCTGCTTGGAACCTAAGCCGTAATGTAAAGCATGTGCTTAATGTGGAGGAAATCTATGAAAAATGTGACTTTATAACTATTCATGTTCCTCTTTTAGATTCCACAAAGGGAATGATAAATAAAGAAGCCATAAGTAAGATGAAAAACGGAGTAATTATCCTTAATTTCGCCAGAGATTTACTGGCAAAGGAAGAGGATATAATTGAGGGAATCCAATCAGGAAAGATTCACAAGTACGTAACAGATTTTCCCAATCCAACCATAGCTGGCAAAAAGAACTGTTTAGTTATCCCTCATTTAGGGGCATCTACAGAAGAATCCGAGGATAACTGTGCTAAAATGGCTGTAAAAGAGCTTATGAATTACTTGGAAAACGGCAATATTACTAACAGTGTAAACTACCCTAACTGTGATATGGGTTTCTGCAATCAAGCTGGTCGTATTGCAATTTTCCACAAAAATATAGCTAATATGCTTACACAATTCACTTCAGTAATTGGTGCCAACGGTATCAATATAACTGACATGTTAAACAAGTCTAAGGGGGATGTGGCATACACAATAATTGATATAGATACTCCAGCAGATGAGGAATTAATTAAAAAATTAAAAGAAACCCCTGGAGTATTTAGAGTGAGAATTGTAAAATAGCCTAATTTAGCCTGAATATAAATAATTTCAATTAAAAAAACACCTTCTTGGTGTTTTTTTAATTATTATTCATACTAATTATAAACTTCATCTTTACCAATTAGTTTCCCTGTTTTTGTTACACACTTCAACAAATAACGCTATAATCGTTATTAATTCTACTCAATTTAGTAACCTTATATCATAATCATTCATATTCTATAGTAAATAAGACCTTCATCTTTTTAAGGGGGATTTACAATGCATTCCAATGATAAAATAACTTATAAAGATACTGATAATTGTGACTACTATCCAAAGAAAAGTAAAAGCGGTCAAACTCATACCCATGAATATCTTGGCAGCACAAAAATAGCTGAAGCTCAGGAAGATCCTCACAATCATCGTTTTGCTGGAGTAACCAGTGAAATCATTCCCAGCTATAATACCCATGTTCACCAGCTTTTAGGAAATTCTGATTTTTATGAAGATCACCATCATGAGGTTGGAGCTACTACAGGTCCAGCTGTGGACGTTGGTGGAGGTAAGCATATTCATCTTGTTACCGGATCAACAACCCTTGATGATGGACACGTTCATCAATTTACTTTTGCTACTCTTATTGATAATCCTATAGGCTAGAATAATATTAACAAAAAGAGCCGTTTTTAAAGAACGGCTCTTTCTGTTAATACTATCATATAATTTAACTTAACTCTTTTTTATAATATTATATAAATCACCTTAATGAAGCATTTTTAATAGCTTTGGAGGTGTCCTCACAAAGAAGCTGAAGCATATCTCCATTCCTAGCTAACATAATTTCTTCATTATCCTTTATAGATAGCTTATAAGCCTCTGTACCAGATATAATATACGCAAAGGTATTTCCATCTATCTCCGCATATTTAATATCATCAATTTTTATAGTTATAGATAAATTCATAGATGAATTTCCATCCTTAGATACACCTAGCTTGGCCTTATAATTTTCAAGAGCCTCTCCTTGAGTTTCCCCGGTAGCAACTATTGAGTAATCCTGAAGCTTAACTATGGCATACATCTTTGTGAGACCACCAGAGTCCTTTAGAACCATTATATATGCAGCTTCATCATTTACATTGATTATGGATGGGAAGGAGGCTGTATACCGTAGATTTTGAACTTGTCCCTCTGCCGCACTCATGGCAGAATACTCCTCCGCTCCGTAAATATCATAATAATTAATGTTGCCAGTTCGGCTATTCATCAGTACAAAACCAATATTAGATTCATCGGAGGATACAGAGGTAACCCCAGTGAATACCCAAATATCATTATCTAGAGACTTATATCCATAGTCTTCTGTAGTAACAACACAGCCAACTTTTGAGAATAACGAATTCCAAAAGCCATTTTTTAAAGTTCCGTACCAATCATACTGCTCTACCAGTAAGTCACCATCATATACCCTATCTACCCATTCTGGAACCTCTTCCAGGGAATATTTATTCATCTCACCAGTGACAGGGTCTACTATAATAACCCCTCCTACATCCTTTGCCCCAAAAAGGCCTGCATTATAAACATAATAGGGAGAAATATAATAAGGCTTTTCTTCTTCATCCAGTTCAAAATAATAACTGTTAATTATAACATCTTTATATCTACTATGAATGTGACGCTTTAAATCATGACTAAAGTAAGCACTGGGAACATATTTAAGAGGCTCAGCAAATTCTACATATTCAGCCTTCTGGGTAACAGGGTTTACTTTTATATAACCAGGAATTCCATCTTTTTTATTCTTCTCATATCTGAAAAAATTCACGTATGCCAAAGGAGAAACTTTAAGAGGCTTGTTATTTACAGTAATGGTTGAATAGTATGAAGTTTCAAACTGGCTCACAAGGTTACTTAATGAACCCATCTGCCTGTTTCCAATAATCATAGCACTTTCCGTATCCATTAAGGCTATATTAGATATTTCTTCCTCTTCCTTTATATCTACAAGGAAATCTCTGTCTTCAATTCTCCCCGCTGCAATAGAAGCATAGGTGGAAGAACGGAACATTTTTAAGCCAAAAAGGCTTCCTACAATAAAAACAAAGACTACTGCCCCTAATGCTATTAAGGATATTAATACAACCTTATCCCCATTTTTATTAATTTTTCTACTACCAACACTTATAAGACTTCCCAGTATAAAAAGTATAAGCGTAGTTATAATCATTACCCATAAAGAAAGGGAATGAAAACTTATGGCCGGTGATACCAAATAATTAAAAATAAGTGCATAAAGAACAGATGTAATAAAAGGTATAATAATTTTTTTCATATAAAAACTCCTTATGTAAATTATTAGTTCAACAGCTTATTATATCACCTTTCAAATGTTAATAATAACATATTCCTGCAATATTTTACTTTTCCTCCACTGCCTCCTTATCCCTAAGGATATCTAAAAGTCTTTTACAGGCTAGCTGCTGAGAATAGCTAGCAACAGCCATAGAAAGGGCAGCTTTTGATAGCTCTTCCCTATTCATATCTTCCGGAAGCTTATCAGATATGCCTGTAAGCTCTGAGTCCAGAAGCTCTCCTATTTCCTTATAAAAATCACTTATATCTCTGTTACCAATACACTCCTCTAATAGCGTCTTCGTATCCTTTACCTGAAGTACCTGCTTCAGCATACAAATGGCTGTTAAATATGCTATATGATCTCTGTAATATCTCTTCCCCTCGGCCCTGGGAAGAAGACCTTCCTTAATATAATTATTTACCATTGCAGGAGTTAAGCGCTCTCCTTCACTAAAATCAATAAGCTGCCTTGACATATATGATACTACTTGGTCCATGTATAAAGATATGTCAGGAAGCATATCCCACTGTACTGGTCGATCACCTTTCATCTTTTCTTTTAATTTTTCAAGTTCCAAGAACACCCCTCCATGCTTAATATAATTACTGATATTATATCATTCGTATACTGCTATTACAAACAATGATATAAAGTTTAATTAACCCCCTTGATATTTTTATAATTACGTAATATAATATTAATTATTAGATTGTGTAATATTCATAATTACTAGGAGGTGTCTTATGAATAGTTCAATATGTGTTTTTGGTGATTCCATAGCTAAGGGTGTTATCTTTGATACTGTAAGACAGCGCTATTCCTTTTTAAAAAATTGCTTTATAAATCTTTTTTCTGACAGCTGCAAAATTCAAGTTGATAATTATTCTAAATTTGGGTGTACTATAGAAAAAGGACTTAAAATATTAGAAAAGCATGAGGACTCTCTTAGCTCCTATGATTATGTATTGCTGGAATTTGGAGGTAATGACTGCAACTTTAATTGGTCGGAAATATCTAAATCTCCTTATACAGAGCATAATCCTCAAACCCCTGTTGATAAATTTAAAGATTTTTACTCTGCTATGATAGATCAGATAATATCCTTTGGTGGTAGGCCATTAATGCTTAATCTTCCTCCCCTTGATGCAAAGAAGTTTTTCAACTGGGTTTCTCAAGGGAACAGTGCTGAAAATATACTTCACTGGCTTGGGGATGTTGATCATATTTTCCGCTGGCACGAAAACTACAATAATGCAGTTTGTAACCTAGCTAATAACAAGAACATACCCATTATTGATATACGTAGCATCTTTTTAAATAACCCTGACTTTGATAAGCTCATCTGCGAAGATGGTATGCATCCAAGCAGTCTAGGTCATCAACTTATATATAAAAAAATAAAAACCTCTATATCAGAGGTATAAAAGCTTATATTAAAGTACAAAAATAGCAATAGCTAGGGCTTAATCCCCACTATTGCTATTTTTATTTGAAATACTTTATAAAAAAAGATATAATATTTTTCATTTATTTTCTATCTAATGAATTAATATATAATCTAGCTTCTTCCGAAGTATTAACTAGATATTCCATAGCTTTAATAGGATATTTTCCAACAGCTGTTTCCCCTGTTAACATAACCGATGAGGCTCCATCTAGTATAGCATTATAAATATCCATAACCTCAGCCCTGGTTGGTACTGATTTTTCTATCATAGAATTGAGCATCTGAGTTACAACCATAAAGGGCTTTCCTTTTTCACTGCAAAGTTCTGCAATACTCTTTTGAACTCCTGGAAGCTTATAAAGAGGCATGGAATTTCCTAAGTCCCCTCTAGCAATAACAATTTCATCACAGTAATCAAGAAGCTCTGGAAGTATATTAACTCCTTTTATATTTTCAATCTTTGCAAAGACTTTTATACTATCATTACCTGTTTCCTTTAATGCATCCTTAAGGGTTATCAAATCTTCTCTACTTCGTACAAAGGGAAGCATAACTCCTGTGACCCCAAAATCTCCTGCTAAGGCAATGTTTTTATAGTCATTTGCTGTTAAAGTTGGCAGCTTAATATCTGCTTCTGGTATAGCAATGCTCTTTCTTGATTTTAATAATCCTCCCCTATCAACTCTACAGTGTATCCCTTCTTTTATCCTTTTTAAAACTCTAAGAGCTATCATCCCATCATCTAGTAAAATCTCCTGATCCACTTTTAACTCCTGAAGAACTATCTTAGGAAATTTTATAGGTCCCTTTCCCAAAATAATTTCATCCCCATTTTCTAAAAGAATAGGACTTGAAAGATTGCCAATTCTAAGCTCTGGTCCCTCCAAATCAATTAGTAGCTGTGGCTTCCCTTCTATTGATTTTGCAGCTGTATAAAAATTTTTAATTCCTTTAGTACAATCCTTGAGATTACCATGGGAAAGATTTATCCTAAGACCAGTCATTCCTGCCTGAAAGAGCCCTGTCAAAATCTCAGCACTATCACAGGAGGGTCCGAGTGTTCCATAATAATTAATCTTTTTCATTATGTTATCCTTTCAGTATATAATATTAATTATAAATTATCTCTTGAAAGTCTTCATAAAAATAAAATATTCTCTTTATTAGCATTATGGAGTAATAAGCAGCTTTTATTATTATAAGATGAAGCTTTCATACCTACATTAATTATACTATATTTAACAGCATATTTTATATGAAGGCAATATGATATAATTATTATAAAATACTAAAATTTTCACCTTTGAAAGGAGATTGACTCGACCTTTGATTTTTCGAGGAATTAATTTATGAATAAAAGACTTATTGCAATAGTTCTCGCATCCCTTCTAGTTTTTGTACAAGGATTCATTGCCTATGCTGATCCTTCTAAAGACAGTGAGCAATTGATAAAAATCAATGATAAATACCAAACTACTAAACAAGAGGTAACAGAACTAGAGAATGATATTTTTAAATTAAACTCAGATATTAGTAATATCAAGCAAGCCATACAAGCAAATAGTAATGAAGTAGCCTCCTTAGAGGAAACTATCACTAAAACAAAGATAAGTATTGATTCTACCAAGGAAGAGTTAAAAAGTAAGCAAGGACAGTACGAAAGTAAGATGAGGCATTTATACAAAATAGGTGGACAAGCCTCCTATCTTTATATTTTGCTTGACTCAGCCAGCTTTAGTGATTTCATAAGCAAGTTTAAAGCACTTTCAAGGCTCATGGATCTGGATAAGAATACCATAGCCGGCTACAATTCCAAGAAAAAAGAGCTTAATAGCTATATAGCTGAGCTGGATATGAAGCTACAAGATGTTAAAAATTTAAAGAATGAAAATGAAAGCAAGCTGGCGGCCTTAGAAGAGAAAAAGAGTTATCAGAATACCTTACTAAATGATATTAATGATAAATTAAAAGAACTGGAAGAGCTACAAGCATCCCAAAACCCTCCTTTGAAGCCTGATACCCTCACTCCAAAGGAAGATGTTGCTCAAGGAGAAGATACTAAAAAAGAACCACCCAAAAATGAAGAAGATGATAAAAAAGAACCACCTAAAGAAGAGGAAGATATTAAAACTCCTGAAGCAGGCTCAGAAAATGGTTTAGTAAGCCTTGGTGTGTTTAAACTAACAGGCTATTGCCCCTGCGAAATATGCAGCGGTAAATGGGCCAATGGTCCTACTTCTACTGGTACTATGCCTAAAGCAGACCATACTATCTCTGTAGACCCTAAAATACTACCTTTTGGTTCAGTAGTTATTATTAATGGTAAAGAATATGTGGCAGAAGACTCCGGTGGCGGCGTGAAGAATTACCATATCGACATCTTCTATAATACCCATGCTGAAGCACTTGCCTCTTCGGTAAAGTATGCTGAAGTATTTATGAAAAAATAGTTCCTAAAGAGGAATATCGGAGAAGAAAATGAAAAGTATCATACAAAAACTATCAATAAATAATTTAAAAGACTTTTTTATATTATTCAGTAATGATGAATGTGAAAAATGCCAATGTACTTTCTATTTTGCAGCTAATAATATTGAAAAATGGATGAATATGAGTAATGAAGAAATAAAAAAATTAAGAGAAGATATTACTGACAAGTGTACTGACGGATATCTTTATTATATAGATGATAAACCTGCCGCATGGTGTCAATGCATTAATCAACAGGATGTACCTTATTTAAAGAAATTGCTAAGTATAAAGGATAATGAGAATGCTAAAATAATATCATGTTTTTTTATCAAGAGAGAGTATAGAGGAAAAGGAATACAGAATGAACTTTTGAAAAATGTACTTACTGAATGTAAAAATGAAGGGATAGAGTTAGTTTATTCAATACCAGTTTTTGATGATTTTCTTAATAGTGTAGATGAGAACCAAAAGAATGTAAAACTACATACTGGGTACAAAAAGTTATTTGAGCAATTTGGATTCAGTTGTATAGGTAATAATAAAAGATACTACTTCATGAAAAAAGACTTGATTATATAGAATAATGCTTCTATTTTTAAAGGTGTTAAAAATCTTTTTGGTTATTTACCCTCTGAGCATAGAAAACGTACAAGCTAAAAAAGCATGGGTATAGATTTTTCTATATCCATGCTTTATCTATCCCCTTACTTGCACAATTATCTATATTATTAATTTCATTTCCATACCTGCAAAACTGCTACCTACAATATCGGATGTTTTCATTTTATTTTTGATACAATGCATATGAAAGGAGGTTATTATATGGATGTGCTAAAGCAGATGAATTTAGCCATGAAATATATTGAAGAAAATTTAATGGAAGAAATTGATTTTCAATTAGCCGCTAAGTTTGCTTGTTGTTCAGAGTATCATTTTAAAAGGATGTTTTCTTTTCTTTCAGGCTATACACTTAGTGAATATATCCGAAGAAGAAGAATTACTCTGGCAGCCTTGGAGCTCCATAGATCCAAAGCAAAAGTAATTGATATTGCTCTTAAATATGGTTATGACTCTCCCGATTCCTTCACAAGAGCATTTCAAACACTTCAAGGCGTATCCCCTTCAGAGGTGAGAAAAGGTGATGTTCCATTAAAGGCTTTTCCACCAATGACCTTTCAACTAATAATTAAAGGAGGAAATGAAATGGATTATAGAATTGTAGAAAAAGAAGCTTTTCAAATTGCAGGACTAAAAAAGCAAATCACCCTGGTTTATGAAGGTGTAAATCCACAAATGGATGATGTAGTGGCAAGACTCACAGAAAAAGGCATTCAAGAACTAAAAGAACTATCCAATATAGATCCAAAGGGTATTTTAAGTATATCAGCTAATTTTACCGAAGGAAGAGCAGAAGGTACAATACTTGATCAATATATAGGTATTGCTACAACTAAAAGAATTCCAGAGAAATGGGATGTTTTATCAGTTAATGCTGGTACTTGGGCGGTATTTACTGCTATTGGAGATTTCCCAAAAGCACTTCAGGATACCTGGGCAAGAATTTATTCAGAATGGTTTCCTACATCTGGTTATGAAATAACCGGAGGACCGGAGATATTATGGAATGAAAGTAAAGACACTAGTCGTCCCGATTACAAAAGTGAAATCTGGATTCCTGTTATTAAAAGTAAAGCATAACTAATAAAGAAGCTATAAATAGCTGGAGAATCCATAGAAGTTATCTGCAAATTCTATGGATTCTCCTTTATTACTTCACTGAAAGAAATTAGTATATTACCTGTTAATTATTTTTTTATCCTATTAAAGCACCATAAATATATATTAATGCAGCTAGAAACTTCTAGATTTACACCACATATATTTGTATGTTATCATCTTTTTATACATAATTTTTTAACATTTTATAATTAAAGGGGATGTTTGAATGAAATATGGTCAGAATCGTGATACGGAAATATCAGATAATGTACAATATTATCAAGAAGGTGATGATAATACTATAGAAAGCACAAATTCTGTGCTTGAAGAAAATCTATCAACTTCTGGTAGAGGTAAGCTGTTATATACAACGAAAGGTAAATTAAAAAAAAGCACAGGTCTTATTATACTCTCAATTGCACTCATTCTAATAATGGTTATAGGCTTTACACTAGACAATATCATAGCTTGGATTTTTCTCATTCTTTGCGGATTGTCAATTATAAATCCTACACTTCGAGCACTAGCTGAAGCTGGTTCTTATGTAAATGTATATGAAAATATAATTGAAGGTGTAGCAATACCAGAAAAGAAAATTAAATCCCCCAAGGATCTTATTACATTTTCTTTACCCTATAACGAGGTAACTCATTTGAAATCAGTTGGAAACACCAATTTGATAATACATACTGAAAATAGAAGATATATAGTACAAGCAAATACTGTAGTCTCTAAGGTCTATGATTTGATTAACAATAAAATCAACGGAGCCAAGTAAATACATGTATTTTGCCATATAAAGAGCATCTAAAGAAATGGAATTATATATTTCTTTGAATGCTCTTTTTTAAAAAGGGCCATATTTAAAGGCTTAATCTTGCCATGAATAATAAATATAATAGAACTGGTAATCCTACGATAGCAGATAATATTGTGATAGCAGTATGTACTTTTTTCTCATCACGTAATATAAGTAATAAAAACTTATAGCCTAAAATTCCAATCCATCCACCGAAAGAATTTAGAATTAAATCATCAATGTCTGATGCTCCGATGCCTAAAAGCCCTTGTATGATTTCAACAAATAAACTCACGATGAATATAAAGAACATATTCGTGATTACTCTTTTATCTTTTTTGAGTAATGTCAAATATATACCAAGAGGAATAAAAATAGCGATATTACCAGCCACATTACTAAAAGCAAATTTTTTTAAATTCCCAGTGCTGCCAGATATATATTCCGTTATACTATTAAAAGGAATGAGATTGATTGATCTCATTGAAGTCCTTTGACTATTAAATAGTTTCAATAGCGAAACTCTTGATAAGAACAATAATTTAATTAAAAAAAGTATGTAGCAAATGAAAACACCATATAAGAA
>JAEXZL010000195.1 GCA_023451395.1 Bacillota bacterium
CCTGAAAGATTATGTAACTTTTATATGCAGTATAATTAAAGAATAAAATAATAGAGTATATAGAGAAAATAGGCAAATTATAAGTTTATAGATTCCTTCAGGAGGATACTTACAGAGGAGATATAAACGATCCGTTGAGTTTAAATTTATATACCTATTGTGCTAATAATCCTATAATATACAATGATCCTGATGGTCATTCCTTTAAGCTTCTATCAAATCTAGGAAAAAGTTTATATAATTTTGGGAAAAAAGCAGTTAATACAATAGTTAACACATCAAAATCAATTATAAATAAAGCAAATAATGTAAGAGTAAGTTTTGCAAATACAGTAGCGAAAACATGGAATAGTATTAAAACCTCCTATGTTGGAATCAAAGAAAAAGTAAAGAATGTAGTAAGTACTCCTAAGAAGACTGAAACAGTAAAGGCTGATTCAGGAGGAAGTAGTTATTTAGGCAAAAGTGTTAATCAAGTAGTACTAGGAAATTACACAGAAGATGTGACGTTATTGGGCACAGGAGTTCAAGTGGCCACAGGTATAGCTGGTGTAGATTTACCTATGGATATACGAGATATAAGTGCAGATTTTGTTAAATGGGAATGGTCATGGGGACATGCAAGAAAGACAGCTGTTGATTTAATAGCCGTATTACCAATAGTAGGAGTACTAAAGTATGGAGATGAAGCAGCAAGTATAGTAAAAAATAGTGATGAAGCGCTTAGTGTATTTAAGAAGAGTGATAATGCTATTAAGGGGGTAGGTAAAGGTGAACTACACCATATTGCTTCAGATAAATCTTTAGTAAGTGGATTTACCGCTCAGTATGAAAAGATATTTAAAAATGCAGGAATGAATCTACAGAATGATGCAAATCTAATATTCCTTGAAGGTCATAGTGGAGCGCATACAAAGGTGTATAAGCAATATGTACTTGACTATGTTACAAATGCAACTAAAGGTTTAAAAGGTGATGTTGCAAAGGAAGCGTTGACAAAAGCTCTAACTGATTTGAAAGACCAATTGATAAAAAATCCTAAAATGCCTTACAAAGGAGGACTATAAAATGCGATGGTTTCAACCTATTGAGTGTGATAAAACAGTAAAAAAACCACTTGTTTGTGACGATAGTAATTTTGAAAAGTATAATTTTAAAGAAGATGATTTTAAAGCTGGTAAAGAAATTTTAAATTGGCCGAGTGATATTTTTTTTAGAGCAAGTCAGAATAAATATTATGGGATTCCAGATGATGTAGTACAGAATGCATACATGATACCAATGTACTCGAAGAAGTTAATAGATGAATTATCAAATGCTGGAATAGGGGGCATACAGTACTTGCCTATTAGAGTTCTGAATTATAAAGAAGAGGTACAAAATATATTTTGTATTGCAAACTTACTCCACTATATAGAAGCATTTGACTTCTCCAAATCAAACTACAATAGATTTAGTGATGATTTTCCAAATCCGAATGTAAGAGGAGAAATAGCAGGAGTAACAAAATTTGTACTTGCAAAGGAAAAACTCGAAGGCTTTGATATAATTAGGCTAAAAGAGTATAATCAGAGGTTTTTTGTTTCAGAAAAATTTTTAGATGTGTTTGAAAAGAACAATTTTACAGGATATTCTTTTAAAGAAGTAGAGTTAGTCTAAGTCGAAAAACATACTGTAATAGTCTCTTTCTCCTGACTGCAAAATTAAATCTGGAAAACTCAAAGTAAATTAAGGAGACTGCATGTTGATGTTAATACCGAACATTGAGTTCCAAAATGGGATGTGGAATGGAAAAATACAGTTAGATTATTGGAGTAACTTTTTTGAAAGTAAAGATTATATTGATTTAAATATTGGTGGGGATTTAAAGACAGAAAAACTGGAGCAAATCCATAAGAATGGATACGAATACGTGATATCTAATCAAGAAGAATTACTTAATTCAATCTTTAATGAGTTGCTAAAGGAATATTCAACCATGCAAGAAGAGTATGGTTATGATGAAGATGAATTAGAAGAAATTATGCCTAATGTTGGCCAAATTCTTGATTTTAAAGAGTTAATTAAACCTAAAAGAATCTATATACTAAATATTGAAAATGATAATCTACCATACATAGGATTCCATTTTCTTTGTTCTTGGGATGAGGAACACGATTTGGGGATTATGATGAATAAGTATAGAATCATTAAGATAGGTGGTGCAGATACAGCTTTTTTATCATGGATAGCTAAGAATGATAAAAAAAGCTTTGACCCGAATAAGTAAAACTGAATAATAGCTTAAGGTGAAAAGAAGTAATTATAAGAACCAAGGCATTTTCGAAGCATACTGAATAACTAATAAAAAAGTAATTGCAAAATAATAATAATAATAATATCAGGTATATAGTAGAATTGATAAAAGATATGCAATGATTCGCTGTATAATAATAAAGCAGTGAAAAGATGAAATGAACTAGCTGAAGAATAAGTAAGCTAGTTCATTACATTTCATAGTTATAAAATATTATTGGGTATTAAAAACGAATAAAAATACAAGATCTGCCTGAAAGATTATGTAACTTTTATATGCAGTATAATTAAAGAATAAAATAATAGAGTATATAGAGAAAATAGGCAAATTATAAGTTTATAGATTCCTTCAGGAGGATA
>JAEXZL010000198.1 GCA_023451395.1 Bacillota bacterium
CTCTTATAACCTTTGCTTTAAGCGGAAAAATTGATTACACCTATGGAATAACCATAGGAATATTTATGATACTAGGAGCAAGATTAGGATCAAAAGCAGCTATAAACAGCGGCTCAAAGCTCATAAAACCTATTTTTGTGGTTATGTCCCTAGCTGTGGCTATAAAAATGCTTTATAATATGCTTTTTTAATAGAAGTATGATGCTTTTTTTTATACTTAAAAATATACATATAAAAAGGCCTTTAAGTTTCTAGACTTAAAAGCCTTATATTTTTTTATAATACCTTTTTCAAATTTTCAGCCTTGTATTCCTTTATAAGCTGCTCCTTAGCTTCTGTTATAATTAAAAGTTTTACCGTATCCTCTACTATTTTAAGGACTCTGCCTTTTTGCTTGGTACCTAATACATTCACTGGACTGTTCTTCTTCATTTCCTTGATATTACCACTTTCACAATACAAGCATTTTTCTTCATTTTTAAATACCCTTTTACAATCTTGGCAGTAATATAATTTGTGCATGACCTAAACCTCCCAAAAATATAGTGATATATTATATATACTACAAAGAAGATATATTTCCTTCTCATTGTATATAATATTCTGAATGTTTATAATTTTATATCTCTTATTAGTTCTTTAATAAATTTAACATTATTTACATTAATAGGTATTTAGTTCATAATACAATTAAACATCTTTTATAAGATAAAGCCAAATCAATCATAGGTGAATTCATGATTACTAAAATAAAAACATTATCAGATAAAACAATGATAGTTATAGGGATAATATTAGCTTTAATAGCAATTATGTTTTATTTTGTTGTAAGTCTTGCTAATGAAATGGTTTCTAATAGATGGGTAGATTTTGTTTACTATTTTCTATTTAGCAGTGGCTTAGCATTCATGGCCATGGCATATAAGAAGAAACTTGAAAACAAATAATGTTCCACTTAATAATAAGTAATTTACCATTAGATGGTTCCTTTCCATGCCTTCATCTATAATTACCTTATTATTATTTGTATCCACTTGTTTTTACTTAAAAGCAATGATACTATGAATATACTATGTATAAGAATTTATGTTTTTTTATTTCGATTTTGTGCAATCGCTTGCATACTTTTGCCAGGAGAGGTGAAAAATTATGAAAAATTACGTTACACATCATCAGTGGGAAATTATAGAGGAAGGCTTCCACCCTGAGGAAAATAGGCTCTATGAAAGTCTTACCAGTTTAGGGAATGGCAACATGGGTGGCAGAGGAAACTTTGAAGAAGATTACACCGGTGATTATCTTCAGGGCACCTACATTGCAGGGGTATATTATCCTGATAAAACCAGAGTTGGCTGGTGGAAGAATGGTTACCCAGAATATTTTGCAAAGGTTCCTAACTCTACAAACTTTATTGGCATCTCTATAAAAATTGATCATGAGGTTTTAGACCTTGCAAAAGCTAAGGAAATAAAAGACTTTAGAAGAGTTTTAAATATGAAGGAAGGCTACCTTCAAAGAAGCTTTATTTATGTAAGCCAAGATGACAAAGAAATAAAAATTGAAACCAAGAGATTTTTCAGCATTACCTTTAAGGAGATTGCTGCAATCAATTACTCTATAACCCCTTTAAACTTTAATGCCTCTATTACTGCAACTCCATATCTTGATGGTTTTGTGAAGAATGAGGACTCTAACTATGATGAATACTTCTGGGAAGAGATTGATAAGAATTCATCAGAGGAATCTATGGATATTACCATGGAAACCAAGAAAACCTCCTTTAGAGTTTCCTGGGCCTCAAAGTATAGTATTTCTTTAAATGGCAGCTTTGTAAAGCCTCAGCAAGCTCCTTTTCTCAAGGAAAAATATGCTGCTTCTACCTTCTCCATAGAGGTAAAAAAGGATGAAACGCTTACTATCTGTAAATATATTGCCGTAGTAAGCAACAGATATTATGATAATGCTCTTCTTCTAGAAAAGGCTCATGAATTTCTAAACATCGCTTTTGTTAAGGGGTATGATCGTCTTTTTAAAGACCACAAGGATGCTTGGGATGAACACTGGAAGCAAAGCGATATAGTTATTCAGGGGGATACTGCAGCATCTCAGGCAATTCGCTTTAATATTTTTCACCTTAATCAAACCTACACCGGAGAAGACCCTAGATTGAACATTGGTCCTAAGGGCTTTACCGGAGAAAAATATGGAGGTAGCACCTACTGGGATACAGAAGCCTACTGTGTGCCCTTCTATCTAAGTACCGCTAAGGAAGAAATTTCTAAGCAGCTTCTCATCTATAGATATAACCATCTACAAAAAGCTAAGGAAAATGCTGAAAAGCTTGGACTTAAGGGAGCACTTTACCCAATGGTAACTATGAATGGTGAAGAATGCCATAATGAATGGGAAATTACCTTTGAGGAAATACACAGAAATGCTGCTATTGCCTATGCAATCTTCAATTATGTTAGATACACTGAGGATGAGCTGCATCTAGTAGATTATGGTTTTGAGGTACTGGTTGAAATCAGCCGTTTTTGGGCCTCCAGAGTTAACTACAATGCCCTTAAGGATAGCTATATGATCCTTGGTGTCACTGGACCAAATGAGTATGAAAATAACGTCAGCAACAACTGGTATACAAATAGAATGGCCAGCTGGTGCTTAGATTATACAAAAGAGGTATACAGGCTCCTTGAGGAGAAATACCCTGCAGATTTTGTTAGACTTACTACTAAGCTGTATATTTCTTTAGATGAGCTAGAGCTTTGGGAACGAATAATTGATAAAATGTATTATCCCTACGTGAAGGATCTTCAGATTTTTGAACAACAGGATGGCTACATGGATAAGGAACAGCTCCTTGTTACAGATTTAGATGTTTCTAATCTTCCATTAAATCAGAACTGGTCATGGGATAGAATCCTTCGTTCCTGCTTTATTAAACAGGCAGATGTCCTTCAAGGTCTATTCTTCTTAAGTGATGAATATGATTTAGAAACAAAAAAGAGAAACTTTGATTTCTACGAACCAAGAACTGTTCACGAATCCTCCTTATCACCCTGCATTCATTCCATAATCGCTGGTGAAATAGGTTATCATGATAAAGCCTATGAGCTTTACCTTAGAACCTCAAGGTTGGATTTAGATAACTACAATAACGACACTGATGATGGCCTTCATATAACTAGTATGGCTGGAAGCTGGATGTCTATAGTATATGGTTTTGGAGGTATGAAGCTTATTGATAACAAATTATGCCTCTCCCCCTTCCTTCCTAAAGCCTGGGATGGCTTCTCCTTTAACCTAATGTTTAGGAAGCGCCTTTTAAAGGTTACTGCTAATAAGGAAGAGGTTGAGGTTAGCTTAATTTACGGTGAAGAGCTTACTATTAAGCTTTATCATAAGGAATATACTCTAAAGTAAAAAAGTTCAGTTAAAACACTAATTAAAGAATAATTGAAAGGGGCAATAATTTATGACTAAGAAACTTCCAAACACAGCATATTTTTGTATGGAATATGGAATAGACACCTCCGTTAAAACCTATGCCGGAGGTCTTGGAATTCTAGCTGGTGATTATATGAAAGGGGCTAAGGACTATAATTATCCCCTTGTAGGTCTAGGCCTTAAGTGGAAGCAAGGCTATACAGATCAGAGAATCGGACAGGATGGCAAACCCTATGACAGCTATCATAACAACAGCTATGACTGCTTGGAGGATACTGGGGTAAAGGTAAAGGTTAAAATTAGAGAAAGAGATGTGCACATTAAGGTTTGGAAGGTAATAAAATTTGATGTATGCCCTCTTTATCTTTTAGATACTGATCTTCCTGAAAATGAAGACCAATGGATTACAGGACAGCTTTATGGTTGGTTTGGAGAAGAAAGAATAGCACAGGAAATGGTCCTTGGAATAGGTGGTGTTAGAGCTCTTAGAGCCCTTGGCCATGAGGTAGAGGTTTATCATTTTAATGAAGGCCATGCAGTTTTTGCTGCATTAGAGCTTATTAAAGAAAAAATGGATAAAGGCTCTAGCTTCCTTCAGGCAAAAAGCGAGACTATAGATGAAGTAGTCTTTACCACCCACACTCCTGTAATTCAAGGTAATGAATCCCATACCCTTCATAGACTAATGTATATGGGTGCTAATAATGGACTTACCTATGAAGAGCTTGTAGATATTGGTGGAGCCCCCTTTAACATGACTGTGGCAGCCTTGAGATTATCAAGAATCTCCAATGCCGTTGCTAAGCTTCATGGAGAAACTGCCAGAGATATGTGGAAGGATGTGGACAATGCCTCAGAGATTATTTCCATAACCAATGCTATTCACCTTCCTACCTGGGTAGATGATAACATTATAAAAACAGCTAATGAGAAGGGTGACCTGTGGGAAGCTCATAAAAAAAATAAGGAAGCCCTTATAGCCTTTGTCAAGGAGAGAACCGGTGTCTCCTTAAATCCTGACAAGCTTATTATAGGCTTTTCCCGAAGAGCAGTTCCCTATAAGAGAAGCAACCTTATCTTTACTGATAAAGAAATAATTGAACCTCTTCTTAAAGAGGGAAAAATTCAGATAGTCTTCTCCGGTAAAGCTCATCCTCTTGATGATACAGGAAAGGCCATTGTTGAAAATATAGTAACCATGACTAAAAAGTATCCAACCTCTGTGGTTTTCCTAGAAAATTACGATATGACCATTGGAAGAATGTTAACCAGAGGATCTGATGTCTGGCTAAACAACCCAAGAAGGCCACAGGAAGCTAGTGGTACCTCTGGGATGAAGGCAGCTATGAATGGAGTTCTAAATATGTCTATCCTTGATGGATGGTGGCCAGAAGCCTGTGATCATGGTGTTAACGGCTGGCAGTTTGGTGATGGTAAGTCTATAAATGACTTCGATACCCTGGAAGAACTAGATAAACATGATTTAGATGCTCTTTATAAGGTTCTTCTTCAAGAGGTACTGCCTACCTATTATGATAATAGGGATAAATGGGTTGAGATGATGCATAACTCTATAAACTCTACTAAAGATTACTTTAATGTAAAGAGAATGCTAGAAGAGTATTTTGAGCTTATGTATATAAATAATAAATAGGTTATACTCCCTATAATTTAAAAGTCCCCAGAGTAACTCAATCTCTGGGGACTTTTTAGCTTATGTTAAATTTTATTGTTATCTCTTCACCTTAATATTAGCTCAGTGTCAACTATTATGTAATTCTTATTTTCCAAAGTGTTTTTTAATGAGGATATTAAAAGCTTTGCAGCATTATATCCAAGTTCATTGGCATTAATATTTACTGAGGTCAGAGGAGGGTTCTGATACTCTGCTAGAGGTGTATTATTAAAGCCAGCTAAGGCTATATTATCAATATTCTTCTCTTTTAAATATTTCAAAACACCAAAGGCTAAAAGATCATCTGTGGTTACCACACAGGTTAATTCGTCCTGTTGTAAGAGCTTTTCTGCAGCTAAATAGCCGCAGTCCTCATTAAACTCCTCCATCTCATACATGTATTCACTTTTTACCTCCAGGTTGTTTTCCTGAAGACAGGAGATATAACCTTGAAGCCTATCCTTAGACATCCTCATATTATCTGGGCCTCCTACAAAACCTATATTCTTATGTCCCTTTTTTATAAAATGCCTAACTACATCGCCCATAGCTTTAAAGTTATCGTTATCAGTCCAAAGATCATTATCCATATCCTCAGCTCTTCCTATGACAGAAAAGGGCATCCCTTTTTCCTTAAGAAGCTTTATGCTTTTATCCTCATGCCTAGAGGTAAGGAGTATCATTCCATCCACCAGCTTGCTATTATAGTAATTTTCAATTATACTAAGCTCTTCCTGCTGATCCTTACTATAGGTATACATTATATAAAAGCCAACTTTTTTAGCGTAAATGCTTATTCCTGTCAACGCCTGTATAAAAAATGGATTTTTAAATAAATCCTCATTGCTGCTTGGAAGTATTACTCCCAGGGTTTTTGTTGATTTATTTGCAAGGCTTCTTGCTATGGCATTAGGATGATAGTTTAATGACTTTACAGTGTCCCATACCTTTTTCTTTGTTTCATCGCTTATTCTTGGATTTCCTGCTAAAACTCTAGACACAGTAGAGGGGGAAACCTCTGCTGCCTCCGCTACTTCTTTTATTGTTACAGTCATTTGAATCCTCTCCTACCTGGCAGTTAAATGCTAAAACTAATTAAATAATACCTTTACAAAAAGCTTACAAGCCTTACATGATATCTCATCATATCCTCATAGTAGCCTATCAAATGTCAAGTCTATTATATACATTATAAACCAATAATAGTAATAATTAAAGTTTCAAAGTTCCAGAACCTACCTTACATCTATTTTATCCTTTAATTTATTGTAGGTGGCTTCACCTATTCTTTCTACCTGCTTTATCTCCTCTTTACTTTTAAAACCACCATGCTTCTCTCTGTATTCTATGATTCTGTCAGCAGTAACATCTCCCACACCCGGAAGGGTTTTAAGTTCTTCCCTTGAAGCACTGTTTATATTTATAATATCAGAAGTTCCTATGGCAGAAGAGCTTACCCCTAGTGACGGCATATTCCCTAAAGCCTCCTTATCAGGAACGATAATGCACATTCCCTCTCTAAGGCTCCCAGCAAGATTTATTGTTGATGTGCTTCCCTTTTCTGTAATCCCTCCAGCAATTTCTATGAGCTCCTTTACGATTGCACCTTCCTTGAGCACATACACATCAGGCTTAAGTACCTCCCCCTTAATCTCTACCCTTATATCTCTTTCCTCTTCTGGTGCCGATACTACCCCTTCTATGCTTTTCTGTGATACTTGTTCACTAGTTTCTATAAATATATCCTCATCTATTGGAGCCTCTCTTTTAGTGTTCATTATAAAGCCTATAAGAGTAAAGAAAGCTAGGGCTCCACAAAGAATTGCAGAACCAATAAGCTTTTCTTTCTTTTTCAATTTTCTCATCCTTTCTGTTATAGCAGATTTCTTTGTTAGTATATTATTAAGTCCTATATTTTAATTATTGACATATTAATAACAACATATAGAACTTTTCATTAATTTTTGTTATAATTTTCTTGTTAATGTAGGAGGCTTAAATTTATGAAAAAGAAGATACTAATTTTTATAGGAATAATTTTATTCTGTTTGTCCTATAATACTAAAACCTTTGCTCAAGATGCTCCCCCAACAGTTACTGCTGAAGGAGCCGTGCTTATGGATGGAACTACCGGTGAGCTTCTTTATGAGAAAAATCCTGATAAAAAATTAGCTCCCGCTTCAACCACTAAAATAATGACTGCTTTAGTGGCTCTTGAAAACAGCAAACTTGATGAGGTGGTAACTGTGGGATTCAACCCGCCTAACATTGAAGGCTCTGCTGTTGGAATAATTTCCGGTGAGACCTTTACTGTTAAGGATCTCCTAGTTGGCCTTATGCTAGCTTCAGGTAACGATTGTGCTCAGGCTCTTGCAGAACATGTAGGAGGAACCTCTGAAGCATTCGTAAAGCTCATGAACGAAAAGGCTAAGGAACTGGGCTGTATAAACACTAATTTTGTAAATCCCAGTGGTCTTTATGATGAAAATCACTATACCACTCCTAGAGATTTAGCTTTAATCTTAAGAGAGCTTATTAAATATGATGAACTATTGAAAATTGAAAAGCTTAGATATTATGAAATGCCACCCACTTCTATGGATCCTAATACCAAGTGGATTGGTAATAAGAACGCCTTGGTTCTTGATTATGCCAACAGCTATTATCCTTATGCTATAGCTGGAAAAACAGGTTATACTGTTGATTCAAAGCATTCCTATGCTGCTGCGGCAAATAAAGATGGCAGAATACTTATTTCCACTATGATAAGAGGAGAAAATAAGAACTATTACTTTCCAGAAACAAAGGCTCTTCTTGAATACGGATATAATAACTTCGATTTGATCAAGCTCTATGAGAAGGGCGAAGAGGTTACAGATGTGACCATCTACGATAAAACAATACCTCTTCTAGCATCAAAGGATATTTATACCGTAGTAAAAAAAGGTGAGGATCAGGAGGCTGCAAGATTAAAAAGCTGCAAGGTGGATATGTCTTCCATAGGTAATGAAAGCTTTCCAGAGGGCAAGGAGCTTTTAACCTCCTCAGTGTATCTTAAGGATAGATATGTAGGAACTCTTGCACTTATAAGCGGAATGTCCTTTGAACTGCCTATAAGTGCTACAATAAAGGATAAAGTTTTTCAAGCAAGTCCAGTATTAATTGGTGTAATAATTGCTCTTATTCTTTTAATTCTTCTTCTTTTTATTATAAGAACCATAAACCTTAAAAGAAGAAGTGGAAGAAGGAGAAATCCTTATAAATAAATGTGTATATTAAAAAGGAGCATCTATCTAATTTGGTAGATTGCTCCTTACTTTTATATAAAGCCTGCATATCCTGCTACAGCCTCTCTGCTATTTTTTTTATGTCCTCAGGTAGAGGAATGTATAGCTTTATAAGCTCATCACTCTTAGGATCAGGAAACTCTACATAATAAGCATGAAGTGCCTGTCGGCCTATAAGCTCCTCATCTAGGGAACCATAAAGACTATCGCCAATGATAGGATGTCCTAGATGGCTTAAATGAACCCTTATCTGATGAGTTCTGCCCGTTTCTAACTCCAGCTCTACAAGGCTTAAGTCCTGAAAAGACTTCAAAACCTTATAGTGGGTTATACTCCTTTGTCCTCTTTCATCTACAACCCTCTTTATAGAATCCTCTGCAGGTCTATATATTGGCAAATCTATAGTACCCTCAATAGGTTTAAGGCATCCCTTAACTAAAGCCATATACTTTTTTTTGAAAGTCCCCTCCTGCATAGCACGGGATAAATACATATGACCATATTGGTTCTTTGCTATGGTTACGAGACCGGAGGTGTTCATATCCAGCCTGTTTACAAGCCTGACTATAGAAGCATCTCCCTTTTCTAAAAAATGATTTATAACCCCATTAGCTAATGTACCACTTCCATGACTTCTGGTGGGATGACATACCATAAAAGGAGGTTTATTAACAACTAGCAGGCTTTCATTTTCAAATACAATATCAAGATCCATTTTTTCTGGCTGAATATTTTGGCTTTCCTCTCGGTTTAACTTAACAAGAATTTTATCATATTCCTTAAGTGTATGATCCATTTTAACAATTTTTCCGTTAACAAGGACTCTGCCTTCTTTTGAAGCAGCCCTTATAAATCTGGTGCTTAGCCCTAAGGTATTTTTAAGAAAGACTCTTATAACA
>JAEXZL010000222.1 GCA_023451395.1 Bacillota bacterium
CAACCAGTATAAGAGCTATTATTGCTACAGGAATTGAGGCCTTTGCCACATCCACTGCTGCAACGGGATAGCCAAGCTCCTCTAGAGCCCCAACAATAAGAAGAACCCCTGAGCTTGCTATGAAAACATTTTGTCCAAAGAAATTACCGTAGTTTTCCATAGCAGCTGCTTCTCCTTTAAGTTTTTCTCTATCTTCCTCATCTATATCACCATGATTCGCAAGGGCAGCCCCCTGAGTCATAGGCTCTATAAGAGGTCTTATAAACTGTGGATGCCCACCTAATCTTACTGAAAAAGCCGCTGCAATTTCTCTTATAGCAAGATACAAGGATAATATTTTCCCAGTGGTTAATGACTTGGTGCTCTTAATTAAATCTATAGCCTTTTCCTTAAGTCCATATCTTTCACAGAGTCCAACTACCGGAAGAGTTAGTACAAAAAGCGTCATATATCTGGTGCTTACAAAAGAGGTTCCTAAAACCTCTAAAATCTCTATAAAATCCATCCCTGCCACTAAGCCTGTAGTAATACCGGAAAGTATAACCACAAATAACGTGTCAAGCTTTAGTGCAAAACCAATAATTACAATGAGTACTCCAATGAGTTTTATCATTCGTTTCATCCTTTCCTAAGGTTCATTGTAAAGTATTATAATATATTTTTAATAAGTAATCCAAGAGCATATTATTAATTTTTAAATAATGTAAAGGTTTATTTAATATATTTACATTATTTTAAAGAATAAATCTTAATGTTTATGTTTCCCTTCAGAATCTATATTTTAAATCTATAGATTTTTACTTCTCCAATAAAGATATCACTGTTTTTTCCTTATTAAAAAGCACACAGCCTCCCTAATGATCCTCCATTAATAAGCTGCCATTCCTCAGCTTAAGAAAAAGAAGAGAGGATAAAGCTAACACCTATATTCTTTGCCCCACAAAATACTTTTATCCATTCCTCTAAAAACAATTGCTTTTTATCTTCTTTATCTGTGCAGGAGCTGTTGCCTCTTGCATAACATCCGGCACAGTTAAGGTTACAGCTGCTAGTTATACGTATAATATATTCAATATACAAAAAAATCACAGCATTAAATTTATAATGCTGTGATTTTTATTCTGTTTCTTTTATTTATAATCTGCTTTCGCTAAGCTCTAAGAACTTATTAATATCCTCTTCTATTATCTTTAAGGATCCTCTCCAGAAATCCACATCCTTAATGTCTATATTCATAACCTTTGTTACATCAGAAATGTTATTCTTACCAGTTATGGACAAAAGCTTCTCATATTCCTCTGGGAAACTATCTCCCCTCTTTAAATATTCTGCATAAAGTCCCTTGGCAAATAGAAGTCCAAAAGCATAAGGGAAGTTATAAAAATGAGCTTCTGGGAAGTAATAATGAGGCTTACATGCCCACATATAAGGATGAAGATATTCTGGATCTAGGCCATCACCATAGGACTCCCTTTGAGCCCTGAGCATTATATCCTGTAGCTCCTTAGCATTTAAAGCACTTTCCTTTCTTCTTTCAAAGAGCTCACTTTCAAATAAAAATCTTGAATATATATCAACTATTACCTGATTGCAGTCACTAATTTCTGCTTCTAATATAGCAAAGGTCTCTTCATCAGTAGCAGTTTTTACTGCTGCCTTTTTAACTATAGTTTCACAGAAGGTGGAAGCAGTTTCTGCTAAAGGCATGGGATAATCTGAATTTAATACACTTTCCTTCTTTAGACACTCTCCATGGAAACCATGTCCAAGCTCATGAGCCATGGTTATTGCATCACTAAAGGTATCCCCATGATTTAAGAGGAAGCGGCTTTCTCCTATAAAATGAAGATTGCTACAGAAGGCTCCTCCAATTTTCCCTTCCTTAGGAAGGACATCTATCCAATTATTATCCACTGCTTTTTTTGCAAAGTCTGCTAAATTATCGCTAAAGGTTCTAAAATTATCTTCTATAAATTCTGCAGATTTTTCATAGGGGAACTCCATATTTACTTCCCCCATAGGTGCAAACAAATCGTAGAAGGGAAGACCATTCTTATGTCCTAAAAGCTCTCCCTTTCTTCTCATATATTTTCTAAAAACAGGGAGACTTTCCTTCATAGCAGTTAGCATTGCATTTAAGGACTCCTCATCCATTCTGGAATTTATGAGACTCTGCTCTAAAACTGACTTATAGCCTCTCATATCTCCTATGGTTATAGCTTCTCCTTTAATTCCATTAAGGCTGGCAGCTATGCCATCCTCAGCCTTCTTATAAGAAGCAAGCTCTGCTTCATAGGCTTTTTTTCTAACCTCTGGATCCTTATCATAAGCCATATTTCTAACTACTGTTAAAGGAAGTGTTTTTGTTCCTTCTCCAAGGTCTATATCCACCATTAAGGTAGAGGTCAATACATCTCTAAGCTTTGCCCAGGCATTGGAGCCGGTGTTTTGAAGCCTAGCTATAGCAGCCTCTTCTTTCTCACTTAAGAGATATTTACTCTTCTTTATTAGCTCTCTTAAAACAAAGGAATGCTCCTTTAAAAGCTCTGACAGCTGAAGAGCTTCCTCGAGATTAGGAATACCTCCTATCCATTTTGTAAGCTTAGCATCAGCCTCAGCTAAAAGGCTTAGCTTGCTCTCTATTATATCTGAATATTTTAAAGCTACCTCATTTTTGGTATCAACACTTAAGGTAAGATTAACAAAAGCCATAAGCCTATGGAAAAGGTTTGTCTTTTCACTGCTCCATTTCACATACTCCTCAAGCTTTTCCAGTGAGTTTTCATAGGTTCTTGTAAGCTTTAAAGCCATGTCATTATAACCTTCTATAAACTTATCAAGCCTCTTTACATCATTTTTAAAAGCTTCGCTTTCAAAGGACTCGTATATTTCTTTTAAACTCCAATTTAGTTCCATTTTTCATCCTCCCTTAATATATCTTCATAATTTACCATTTATATTACTATGAGTATTTTACCACAATTTACCCCTTGAACCTAAGTATTTAATTTATAAACTGCTTATATTCATATCTATAACCAAGGCTCTGTTTTCACAGCTGGGAATCATATAATCCTTTGATACTCCTCTAAAGTCCTCTCCAAACATATTATATATTTTAGAGGATACCTGAAGGGCTGGAAGTCTTCCTATAATCCTTTCTCCATCAAAAAGTAAGGGCACCTGAACTGGTGTTGCAAAGCCTCCCTCTTGAGTATAGTCTCCTCCCTGAGCCATTAAAGCTATTATAGCCTCTTCCCCTGCCACAAGCTCCTTTAAGGTTTTGTTACTCACCCCTATCTTCATAGGAGGTGCAGTAAGTGTCGGTGGTCCATCAAATTCACACTCTGCCGCTCCAGTAAGTGCATAGCCATATTTTTTAGCAGTTCTCTTATCCGTAAAGGGACTAACTATTACCCCCTTTTCTATAAGGTTATATCTATAATCCTCATTGACCGTGCCCTCTCCATCAAAGAAAGGTACTTTAACCTCCTGAGGGTTTCTAGTGCTATAAAGATTAAAGCTGTCGCTGAATTTCTTTTTTCCTAACTCTCCGCTAAAAATAGAGGTTCCACTCCCAAGCTTATTTCCATTTAAATCCGTCATGAACTTAAGATAAGGCATACTATCCCATTCCATAAAAATAACAGGCATATAACTTTTCTTTCTTATAGGAAGAAGATTATTATAAGCATTACAGAGCTCATCAATATCCTCAAGTATATTGCTTCTGTTATATTTTCTATTTTCTAATACCCAGAAAAAGCCCTCCAAACCTGCAATGGCTTTATCACTGAACATAAGCTCCATATTAACATAGCTATCTCTTGATATAAGCTCAAGGCCTTCTGTATTTTCTAAGGATGTCTCCTTATTTATGAGCTTAATTTTATTATATATTCCAAAGCCTTTATGCTTATGGGAAATAATTCTTAATAATTCCTCAACCTCATGAACAAATTCCTCAGAGGAAAGTATTTCCTTAGAATTATCAATGGTCCTTTTAAGGCCTCTAGAAACTTCATAGTCATAAGGGATTATAAGGTTTTTAAGAGCCCTTTCCTGAAGTTCCCTTTCATTATAGCTGCCTAAGGCTCCTGCTATACCTAATTTTCCATCTTTATATACCCTAAGTCCTGTTTTTGTTATATCCTTTTTTCTTATGGATTCCAAGGTGTTTGAAGCTATATTTATCGAGGTCTCTCTCAATCTTTCTATATACTTTTCCTTAATCATAATTAACCCCTTCCTCCTATTGAGCCATTAATCCTTGAATTCTTACATAGGGTCCTCCAAAGCCTACAGGCAGAGGAAATTGCTCCATCTTCCCACAGCCTCCGGTAACAAAGCTTAAAAGCTCTACCTCATTAGAGAGACCATCTATTTTTTTAAGGGTTTCCATAACCTTCCCAGTAACTACAGATATATTCACCGGCTCCATAACCTTTCCATTTCTTATTCTATAAGCAAGGCTAGGTGCCAAGGTAAAGGTAGATAGTCCACTTCCATGGTTAATATCCTCAATTAAAAGTCCGTCCTCTACTTCCCTTATAAGCTCCTCTTTGGTTTTTTCTCCTCTGTCTATATAGGTGGTAGTCATCCTTACTATAGGCTCAAAATCAAAGCCTATTGACCTGGCATTTCCTGTAGCCTCCTCTAAAAAATCTCCAGAGGTAGCTGAACTGTGAAGTCTTCCTGATAATATACCATTCTTTATTAAATAAGTCTTCCTTGCCCTTGTTCCTTCATCGTCAAATATTGTAAAGCCCGATCCTATTTCATTGCCGTCATCAATTATCGTTAACAGCTCTGAACCCATAGTATTGCCTAAAGCCCACTGTTTCTTGGCATTTTCATCCCCCTGCATAAAATCTGCTTCACTATTATGCCCAAAGCTCTCATGGGCAAAAATACCCGCTGCTAAAGGAGAAAGTATAACTGTATATTCACCTGGCTCTATGGTCTTTCCATTCAGCATAAGATCAATATAAGCATCTATTTTTTTCTTCAATTCTTCCCTTTGAGAAGCTATATCCTGAAAGCTATTCTCTGCCCTCTGATAAAATCCTTCTATCTGTTTATCTCCAGCTTCACTTTGGCAGCCGAAATAATAGGATACTCCGCAGCCTTGATAATCCCAGGTAAGCTCTGCCCCCTTGGAAGAATAGAAATTTTTTATCTTTCTTCTATCAATATATCTAGCCTTCCAATCCTTTATTTCTTTAGTAGTCTCTAAGAGCTCGAAGGCTTCCTTAAGCCTTTCTAACTTATTTTCATTAGGAATCTTGTCCACTTCTCTACCCTGAAAATTTAAGTATTCACCTTTGTTAGCTTCTAGCCTTTCTACCACAGGATGTCTATAAATATCTTTAGATGGTCTTGCCATTTCCGCAAGGCTATCAAGCTCCTGCTGCACCCTAGAGAGGTCCGTAATAGAACTGTAATACCATCTTTCTCCATCAAAAACTCTTATAAAGGCTCCCTTAAAATTTCTTATGCTATTTTCCGTAAGCTCTCCCTTTAAAAAGACTATATTAGTAGTAAAGGTCTCCTCTATCCTCACATCTGAATAAAGATTCTCTGGGAAAGAAAACATCATTAATCCCTCCTTTTTCTGTCACTTTGGATATTTATGCCACAATGCCTTAATATTTATTATAACATCAGCATCTTGTAATTACCAAATAATTCAGTTAATTTTAAGGTAAATATTTACAGCAACTTAATAATCCCTATAGAAGATTTCTATAGGGATTATTCTAAAGCTTTTTTATGCTTTTAAGTTTTCTTTTTATAGCTAGCTTTTCTATTATAATAAACACTTACCCATTATCATCTATTATTCAGATGCTTTCTTAAACTTGCTTAAATCCGGCTTAGTATTATAGGTTAGCTTCTTAATTACTGCTAAGGTTCCCACCATAAACGGAATCATAATCAGTAAACAAATCAAAGGATTCTGTACAAAGCCCGCTATAAGGAAGCCTATAGCAGAGAATATCGCAACAAAAATTGCATAGGGTAGCTGTGTTATTACATGCATCATAAAATCCACCTGAGCTGCTGTAGAAGACATTATTGCCGTTTCAGAAATAGGCGAGCAATGGTCTCCGGTAACTGCAC
>JAEXZL010000095.1 GCA_023451395.1 Bacillota bacterium
ACTATATACAGTGCTTCTATATATGCTTTAATAACCAACAGCTTACAGCTTAGCATCATGGATATTTGGGTTCTTATCATAGGCTTTTTTGTCTCCTTTTTCATAGCATTAGTTGTGGTGGATCAGTTTATTAACTACATAAAGCATCAGCGGCTAAAGGGTTTTGCCTATTACAGAATCTTTATTGGTGTTTTAATTTTGCTTTTTAGCTTTTTGGGGATTATGTAACTCTTATCTTTAGGAATAAAATTTAATAAATTATTGCAAATTAGTAGAGAAGCAGATTCATTGACTTCTCTTTTTTATTTGATTAACCATAGAAATAGTTGATACTAGTTTTACAGGAGTCTGTAGTAACTGCTATAATTATTCTTATAAGACGCTCATAGGCTATGCTATTTTATATTCATAAAGGGGGTTTTTTATGAAGACATCTATGAATCATAAGGGGGTAAATCATATGTGGATTATTTTTGCACTTTTATCTGCTTTTTTTGCTGCTGCAACGTCCATACTTGCTAAAATAGGTATCGAAGGTATTAATTCTAACTTAGCTACTGCAATTCGTACCATAGTGGTCCTTGTAATGGCTTGGGGTATAGTATTTTTTACTGGAACACAAGGTCAAATAAGCAATATATCTCAAAAAAGCTGGATATTTCTTGTGTTATCAGGCATTGCCACAGGCTTATCCTGGCTCTTTTATTACAAGGCTCTTCAGATTGGAGAGGCTTCAAAGGTAGTCCCTATAGATAAATTTAGTGTTGTTATTAGTATGGTATTGGCATTTATTGTGTTAAAAGAAGCTATCACCATTAAAACAGTACTTGGTGGTATCTTTATAACCATAGGAACATTTATATTGATATTATAAAATAATAAGGAGTCTTTACCGAAGGTTTATTACTATGGTAAGACTCCTTTATTTCTTCAATAGATATCTGTTAAAAATCAATATTTTCAATCTCAGTTATTCTGTGTACATTCTTACTAAAGCTTTTACAATACTCCCTAGGAGGCATTTTAAAAGCCTTTTTAAAGGCTCTAACAAAGCTTGAATAGTCTTTAAATCCGCAAAGGGATGCTACCTCCGTTATACTCATTTCTTCCTTCATCAGCTCCTTAGCCCTTATTAACCTCTTTTGTATTATATAACTATAAAGAGAACTTCCCGTTACCTCCTTAAATTTATGCATAAGGTAATATCTGCTTAAATAGAATTTCCTTGATAAAGCATCTATAGATAAATCTCCTTGAAGATTATTATTTATATAAGATAGTATTGCACTTATATTTTCATCGTAAATAATTCTGTGTACATCTTTAAGTTCAGGGCTCTTTATAAAAAGCCTATTAATATAAACTATAAACCTTAGAAATAAAATCCTCTTTAATATGTCTTCTCCAAAATCATCATAATTGTCTTTAAGGGCTATAAGCTCAGATAAACTCTCCTCTACACTCTCCCTTTCTTCCTTTGGTATTCTTATAAGATGATGACTTTCCGTTCTAGCCTTATTAAAACAATCCAAGAGATTGCTTTGGGAGCTGTTGTTCTTCTCTAAAAATTCTGGATAAACCCATAGTACTATTCTTTCGTAGACCTCCGAAGAATCTATCACCGGTTTATGAATTGAAGTATTACCTATAATAAGCAAATCCCAAGGTTTAAGCTCATAGGCCTTATCTTCCACATGATAAGTAACCCTTCCAGATAAGAATAATACAATTTTATTAAAATCATGATGATGATAGTCAAATTCTAAATCCCTTTGGTCCTTTATATGAAAAATTTCAAAATCATCCTTTAGATAACCTCTTTTTTCACCTATTCTTAGCTTTCCTAATTCCTTTTCCTTATTCATTGATATTCTCTCCTCATAAGAGTGAAGACTTATTATTATACATTATAGCACTTTTTGCATAGTATTAAGCATTATTATCGCTATTTATAGGAAAAAATATGGGTATAATACTATTAGGAGGGATGTACAATGAAAATTAAAGATCTTCTTAAAAATATCGACTACAATATTATCCAGGGCTCCGATCAAGAGGACATTAAAAATATAAGCTGGGATTCAAGAAATGTGGGAAAGGATGCTCTTTTTATCTGTGTAAAGGGTGCTAATGTTGATAGACACGATTATGCTCTAACAGCTATTGAAGAGGGAGCAATAGCACTGATTATTGAAAAGGAAATAGGAAGCATACCAAAGAATATTGCACTTATAAAGGTTAAGGACAGCAAGGCGGTTATGGCTACCCTTGCTAGCGAATTTTATGAAGAGCCATCAAAAAAATTCAATCTTATAGGTATTACTGGTACTAACGGCAAAACCTCTACTTCTTATTTTATTTCTGAGGTTTTAGAAAATTTAGGTAGAACTGTAGGCCTTATAGGTACTATTGAAAATAAACTAGGAGGCAAAAAGCTTCAGACAGAAAAGAAAAACCCTACAACGCCTGACTCCATAGAGCTTCAGTCCTCCTTTAATGAAATGGTTAAAAATAAGGTTACAGATGTTGTTATGGAGGTAACCTCAATAGGCCTTGAAGAGCATAGAGTAGATAAATCAAATTTTAATATTGGTGTATTTACAAATCTTACTCAGGATCATTTAGATTATCATGGGACTATGGAGAATTACAGAGACGCTAAACTAAAGCTTTTTAACCTATGCCAAAAGGGGCTAATAAATATTGACGATACTTACGGTAAAGATTTTGTAAAGGGTGCTTCCTGTGAAGTCTTTACCTATGGAATAAATAATGATGCTGACTACAAAGCTAAAGACATTCACTATTCTTTAAAGGGTGTAGATTTTACACTTTTACATCAGGGGAAGGAATATAGAGTATCCCTAAAAATCCCTGGTAGATTTACTGTATATAATGCCTTGGCAGCTATAGGTTCCTGTCATCTATCTGGCTTTCCTTTAGAGAAAATTATACAAGGCGTTGAAGCTATTCATACTGTAAGAGGAAGATTTGAAAGCGTTCCTAATGACAAAGGCTATCTGGTTGTGGTAGATTATGCACACACCCCTGATGGTCTGGAAAATATCTTGTCATCTGTGAAGGAGCTTACAGAAAAAAGGGTTATTTCAGTATTTGGATGTGGTGGTGATAGAGATAGGACTAAGAGACCAATTATGGGTGAAATCTCCGGAAGGCTTGCAGACTATACTATAATAACCTCTGATAATCCTAGAACTGAAGACCCTGATAGCATATTAAGGGATGTTGAAGAAGGCATAAAGGCCACAAACAGCTCCTATAGCTTGGAGGTGGATAGAAGAAAGGCCATCCATAATGCCTTAGATATGGCTGTGGAAGGAGACATCATAGTAATTGCAGGAAAAGGTCATGAAACCTATCAAATTTTCAAGGATAAAACAATACATTTTGACGATGTGGAAGTAGTTAAGGAATATTTGGAATTAATTTAAATTTTGGAGGTAAATATTATGAGGGGCTTTTTTAAGTCTTATAAATCATCATTGATTCTTCTTGCTTCAATAATTATCGGAGGCATTGTTGGTGCCCTGATAGGGCCTAAGGCTAGTGTAGTAGAACCCTTAGGTACTCTTTTTATAAACCTTATGTTTATGGTTATTGTTCCTCTAGTACTCTTCAGTGTTAGTGCCGCTATAGCTAATATGAGCGGCATGAAGCGCCTAGGAAAAATAATGGCATCTACCTTAGGAGTATTTGTGGTAACTGCGCTGGTAGCAGCAGTTTTAGGTGTTTTAGGTGCACTATTAATCAATCCCACTAAGGGATTAGATGTGTCCAACTTCTCAGCTCTAATGAATAGTAGTGTTGAAGGTGCAGGCACCGAAGAATTTACTATTTTAGGTCAGATCGTTAAGACCTTTACTGTTTCGGACTTTTCCAGTCTTTTATCAAAGAATAATATGCTTCAGCTAATAGTATTTTCAATACTTCTAGGTGTTTCTACTGCTATGGTGGGAGAAAAGGGGAAGCCTTTAGCAAAGCTTCTCTCCTCCGGATCAGCTGTGATGATGAAGATAGTAGAACTTATAATGTACTATGCACCTATTGGTCTTGGCTGCTATTTTGCCTCACTCATCGGCCAGCTTGGCACTCAGATATTAGGAGGCTACTTAAGAGTTTTTCTTCTGTATCTTGGGCTTAGTGTAATATACTACTTTGGTTTCTTTACTCTTTATGCTTTTATAGCCGGTGGTAAAAATGGAGTGAAAAGTTTTTGGAAGCATGCTCCTGTTCCATCTATAACTGCTCTTGCTACTTGCTCTAGCGCAGCCTGCATACCTGTAAATCTTCAGTATAGCAAGAAAATGGGTGTTCCTGAAGACATAGCTGAAACAGTTTTACCCTTAGGTGCTAACACCCATAAGGATGGTTCAGTTTTTGGTGGAGTTATGAAGATAGTTTTCATCTTTGGTCTTACTGGACGAGCCTTCAATGATCCTTCCACTCTTCTAGGGATAATTGCTGTGTCCTTCTTAGTGGGTGCTGTCATGGGTGCTATTCCTAATGGAGGTATGATGGGCGAAATGCTTATAATAAGTCTCTATGGATTTTCACCTGAGATTCTTCCAATAATAGCAGTAATCAGTACCATAATTGATGCCCCAGCTACCCTTTTAAATTCTACAGGCAATACTGTGTGTTCAATGCTGGTAGCAAGATTCGTTGATAAGAAGCCTATATACTCAGAAGAAGATACTGAAAGCTTATCACTTAAAAAAGCTCAATAATTATTAGGAAAAAGAGTTATATTGCATATTGAATACTAAAATAAATAATGCTACAATAAATATACAATTAACTCTTTATGCAGGTATAATTTAATGGTAGAATACCGCCTTCCCAAGGCGAACGTGAGGGTTCGATTCCCTTTACCTGCTCCAACTTTAAAAAACTTACGGACCAATTAAGGTTTCGTAAGTTTTTTTATATAAAGCTAATAAGGCAAATATGATTTTTTTATCTAGTGATATATGGTTTGTATATTAAAGCATTTTTTTCTAAAGATCCATCAACATCAATAATATAGTTTTGAATTATGCAGTGAGCAGTTTCATTATCATAATATTCTTTAACTAATTTCCCACCTAAAGCATGGATAGTTTTAGCTGAACCTATATTGTCTTTGTCACAATCCATTAAAACTTCTTTTATATTATGTTTTTGGCATTCTAGTAAAGCTAGATAAAGGTTAATTTTATTATATCCTTTTTGTCTTTCTGTAGGTCTTATGCCATAACCAATATGCCCCCCAAATTTTTTTAATTTCTCATTTAAAGCTAATCTTATATTGATCATTCCAACTATTCGATTATCAGATTCTCTTACTAAAAAGAATGTTTTTGTAGGTACTGTTTCTTCATTTGGTATTCTTATTCTAGCTTCTTCTAACATCTGAAGCCATACCTCATAATTATCTAAAAATCTATGCAATTCACCAACACCATTTACTTCTGAATTATATTGATAAAATTCATTTATATAATCAATAGCTTGCTCTTTATATTCTATACTAGGGATTTCAAATTTTAATTTTTTCACTTCATCACTCACCTTTAAAGCCATCTAAATAACAATTATTTCCACTCAGTATTTACTCCTAACATTAAATTTAACAACTAATTAAATTATACTATATTTAACAGTAATTTACAATTAATCCTTGGTATACCTAGAAAATTCTTGTTTACTTAACTTAGAAAGAGAATATTAGTATTTATTAATCTGTAGCTTAACCGCTATCAATATCTATATTTAGTTATTTGTAACGAAATAATTGTAATAGAATATTATAACTTGTAGAAAAATATTTTAAGGAGACTATCTAATGCTCCAAATGAGTGGCTTTTGGTGCTACAACATTAATCAGATACATCTAATGAACAGACTTCGCCTTTTATGGCAGCAGCATGTTATGTGGACTAGATCCTTTATCATAAGCACTGCTGCAGATCTTGGTGATTTAAAGGCTGTAACAAACCGTTTGCTGCAAAACCCCAAGGATTTTGCACAGCTTCTAAGCTTTTTGTATGGTGATTTAATTGCTAACAAATTTAATGAGCTTTTTACAAATCACCTGCTTATTGCTGCTGATTTAGTCAACGCTGCTAAAAAGGGTGATGAGCAGGCAATGAACACTGCTAGAGAAAAATGGTATGAAAATGCAGCACAGATTGCTAAATTCCTAAGCTCAATAAATCCTCATTGGGATGAAAATCAATGGAAAATACTATTAGATGAGCATCTGAAGATGACTGAAAATGAAGCAGCTTCTTACCTAAAGGGAGAGTATGAAAAATCTATTATGTTATATGACAGCATTGAAAATCAAGCAATGGAAATGGCCGATTATATGTTCCAGGGAATTGCTAGACAATTTTCAATTTAAGTAAAAGGCTTTTATAAACTTAAGATTATAGCAAAGCCCGCTATCTGAAGGATGAACGGGCTTTGTTATAATCTATTATTCTATTACTCTTAAATAAAGCTCATGCTCTGTTTCTGTACTACCTTCTTTATAGCCATAATCTATCTTAAAACTATCGGCAGTATAACCTCTCGCCTCTGAATAGCTGTACATTTCTTCAAAGGATGCAGCAATTTCCATGATATCGGCAGTATGTATATAATGGAGATATTTATCTTCTGAGATTTCTAAGTAAGTCATTCCTACAGGTATTTCTTCAAAGCTAGATACCTCTGCACATATAAATTGGGTATATACTCCCTCTACCTCCTGAAGACATATGTCCATATAAACCTCATTAAGCTTATGCTTAATTTCCTTAGCACTTTTATAAAAATCTTCCCAAGCTGCAGGCATTATCTCCTGTAAGGTTTCAAAATCCCCTTGAACCTTAACTCCCACTGCCATAAAGCCAGGCTTTTCAATAATCTGCATGATAATTCCTCCCTTTGATAACGAGCATCTATTTCTTTATTTAAGTTACATATCTAGAAATTATTGTTATTGCTCTGTTAATTATATAATATAAGGAGGGTTTCCTCAATTAAGCCTTAATTAACTGTCTATTAAGTTTATGTTAATAGATAAATTTATTAAAAAAGTGGTTACTAGATTTATTTAGGAATATACTATATAAATATTAATATGCTAAAGGACAATTATTATGATGAATTACCCTATCTTTTCCTATGGTAATGATAATTTTACTTTGTTAAACAGAGGTAAAATAACCGTTATGGGTAGAGGAAGAGTAAGTGCTTCACCGGATACAGCTATTCTTACCATAGGGGTTACCTCAGAAGGTGATGATCTACAAAGGATACAGGAAGAAAATGCTCTCATAAGCTCTAGGGTTATAAAAACTCTTCTTAGTCATGGCATACAAAGGGACAATATCAAGACTCAAAGCTACACCATAGAGCCTTTGTATGATTATACCAATGGTAATCAAATATTTAAGGGCTATAGAGTATCTAATATTCTTATTACAGAAACCTCCAGATTAGGTGACATAGGAGCTATTATTGATGATGCTGTTGCTAGTGGGGCAAACAACATACAGGGAATAAGTTTTTCTGTAAAGAATCCGGAAATTTATTATAATGAGGCACTAAGGCTTGCCTTAAGAAATGCTCAAAGTAAGGCTCTTACCCTTGCTCAGGAAATGAATATAAAGATTGACAGAGTACCTATAAGCATTCAGGAGCAGGTTGCTCCTGTACCTTATGGCAGCTCAGCTCTCATAAAAGCCTCTGCAGCAACTCCAATTTTGCCCGGTACCCTAGATATTATTGCAGAGCTCGAAGCAATATTTAAATACATCTAAATATGATTTAAGAAGCAGGCCTTATTATACTAAGCCTGCTTCTTCCTTATCCATATATCTATTTTAGGAATATATAATTTATGTCTTTTAATCAATAAAAAACCTCCGCTCTCTGGCTGCACCATTGCCCTTTCTATACATAAGTCCATACATAGAGCTTTCATTTAGCTCACCTATTTTCACCCTTATATAAATCACAGCCCTTGGTAGTATTCTTTTGACTTTTAGACAATTCATCAATCATATTCCGGATCTGACGCATTGTAAGCCCCTTTACATCTTCAACAGTAATATTGGGATTTAGGACCTGCAACTCCAAAAATGCCCGATACTTTCCAAAGGACATCCCCTTCCTATGAGCTGTGGCTACTTCTTCAGAATTGCCCGCATAGCAATATACATTTTTATGATTTGATTTTGTGCTGGAGGTCACCCCCAGGAGCATTTCGTTGCTCTTTTCATCATTTTCTCCAACTACAGTTATTGATACAATCTCATCCTGAGATAAATAATGTACTATATCCTCATTTGTCAGTATCTTGTCTATAGCATCAGTATAATCTAAAAATTTGATATTCAAGGAAGAGGCAAGCTCCCGCCCATCTTCATTATAGCCCTCCACAGAAATAACCTTATCAAATGTATTTACACCAAGTTCAATGGAAGGATTGACGTCCACACTAATTGCGGATGTTTGCGTGAAATAAGAGAAATACCCTCCGGCACCAAGGAGCATAAATAGAAGACTAGCCATGATTGGAATGAGCCGCTTATTTCGAAAGGTTCTATTTCTTCCATATCCATGTGTCTTTTCTGAAAGAAATTTCAATGTACTTTTCTTTAATTCTTCTTCTGCATGGACTTTATCAAATGCTTCTTTTAGTCTATCATTCACACCCATCACCTCCCAACTTTACTTTGAGCAGTCCCCTAGAACGGGTCAAGAGCGTATACACCGTATTTAAATTTTTTCCAAGAATGCGACTAATTTCAACAGCAGAGTACCCTTCATAATAATGGAGATATACCACATCTTTGTATTTTGGTGGTAAAGATAGGACTGCTTCAAGCACTTCGCTGTTTTCTGGTGTTAGTACTGCTAGTTGATTACTCAGCTCGTCTATTGATACTGTGCGGCTGCGAAAAAAACTCTTGAGCAAATCCTTGCATGAATTGATTGTAACCCTGATAAACCATGCTTTTTCGTGTTCCACACTTTCAAATACAACGGAGCTAAGGACATATTTCAAAAACACAGTTTGAAATATGTCCTCTGTGTCAGAATAATTTTTTAGATGTATCATACAGAGCCGTCGAACTGTATCTGCATACTTCTCTATAGCTCTCTTTGCTTCCTCCTCACTCCGCATAACATGACCCCATTCTTTATTTTCTGTGTCCTCCTCTATGGCCTCTCTGAGAGCCAGTTCCATTCTGAGAGCAACCTAATCCATCATTGTTATCACAGATTCCATCGCTGTCATTATCTACAAATCTTCCTCTATGGCCTCTCTGAAGGCCAGCTCCATCTTGAGAATTAGTTAATCCATCATTGTTGTCACAGATGCCATCGCCGTCATTATCTACAAATCCTCTTCCTCTTTGTAAGTGCCTGCCATCTTCAGGACAATTATCACAAACACCATCACCATCGGCATCTACATAACTGCAATTGGTATTGTGATAATCGCAAACACCATCCTTGTCAGCGTCAACAAAGTTACTTCCTCCAGTAGAAGTAGATGCAAATGCACTTATAGTCCCTATAGATAGTACCAATGAAGCTGTTAAAATGCCTGCTAATAATTTTTTCATGTTCTTTTCCTCCATTTAATTTTTGTAAGTTATTATGTAACTTCACTCTTAATACGACTGACAGAAGGAAATCCATTCAAAATTAATAAATTTATTTTTAAAATTTATAATATTCTATCATAAACAAGCTTTTTCCGTCCATTAATGACACTTTTTTTGTATTATAATTATATCTTTAAAAGATATTTTTACTGTATCAAAAAAAGGTTAGGATAGCCGATTATTTATAAATAATAAAGCGGCTATCCTAACCTTTAAAAAAGTTTGGTGGATTATTTTCAGACAAAAAGCTTACTTCTCCTTTCTAAGTTTTTATTCTGTATTCCCTAAGTAAGCTAAAGATTATACATTAATCTATATTAACTCTACAAAGGAGGAATAAAGAATGTAAATTTTTTAGGTTAAAACTTAACTATTTTGGTGGACTCACCCCTTTTTCACTAAAATTCTAGAAGTATCCTTCTACGATTAATCACTATCACCTCCAATTTCATTTTTACTATTGAAGAGATAAAAATGATTTATTTCTTGTTTATATAATACAATATTCCGAATATTATGTCAAGATTACAAGAGATTAATTCTTTATGAAATTATTATATATAATATATTAACCCCCTTGAATCACAGGAATTTTCTTCTTAAAAGTAAGTAAACAAGCTGTTTTATTGACTTTTGTATGGATAATACATTTACTCATTCTAAAAGAAAACTCACTGCATATCTTGCTTTTTTAATCTTCCTATATTATCTCCATAACATCATAACAGTAAATTCCTGCATTTTAAACTACATGGACTTCATATTTCCTATCCAATATAATGAAAGCTTTGCTACTTATTTCTCTCGGAGTTTAACTGCTTTTCCTATATTACCATCTAAATATTTTCCCCAGACATAATTATGATCATCGACACAATCTCTAAAATCCTCCACTGACCATCTTTCCATTATTTTATTTAGTTTTGCATCATTAATGCCTTGCTCTTCTAAAGCTTTTATCACAGCAGCAACTCTACTTTTTGTAATTGGTTTAAGCCCCCATATCATTCCATCCTCTGCAACTATTTTAGTGTTAGCCATCTCATGTATCATATTATATATCTCAGTCTCACTATCTAAATCCTCAGGTTTTATATCCTCTTCCTTTAAGAAATCCGTATCCATTATTTCTTTTTGCTTTTTTGTAGGCTCCTGACTAATCTTTTCCTGTCTTTGCCCTATAATATTCTTATAAATAAAATAGGAACCTACACCTATAAAACAAATAATTAAAATTATAATCAATCCCCACTTAACAAATCTATTCATATACTCCCTCCCAAATTTAACCATATATCATATAATTATATCATCATACCCAAATATTGGATATATACATCTAAAAAGATTAATTTACATAAAGATAGGAGTATAGCTATCTGCTACACTCCTATAACATTCTTCCTTCTTCTTTACCACACTTTTACATTTTATATTTGAATAACTAATCCTCATATACTACATTAAGTAGAAAGTCTTTAGGCAAAATTTCTCTAATAAACTCCTTATCCTCTTCTCTCAACCAGCCCGTGACAAATTCGCTGCCATAATGAGAGGAGCATATTATATATTCCTCATCCAGCTTAAGATTCAAATTAAACCATTTTATTTTACCCTCATTATCATAGGGACTTTCCAAAACCTCAGTAATGAAATCCTCTGTGATCCTACCTTCAAAGGCAAGCATTTTAGAAGCTACAGATTCCACAGAGCTTCCATGCTTCGAGGCAGAACGAATGGCTTCCTCTTCATCCTTAAAACATTCCATTCGGAAGCAGGTTGATCTGTTTATAAAATAGTCCATGAGCTTATTCCAAAAGGAATAATCTCTAGGTATACTTATCCCACTTTCCGTTTCTTTAGACTCGCTATTTTCAAAGCTAACATAAAACCTATTCATTTCTCACCTCTCCTTTGCGCTGATTTTTTCTTCTTAGTTATTAGTTCCATACAAATAGAAAAAATCCTTTTAAAAATATAATAATATTCAGAAAACACCTAGTATAATTATTCTCTTCCTCTCATTAATTAAAGTAATGAGCAAAATACATAAATAGAAAGGAGTGCAATGGTGCTAGATTTTAAAAATTTTAGTCCCGAAGAGTTAAGCCTTGCTGCAGAAGCTCTTAGCGTAGCTCTATCAAAGGATAAAGATAGTTCTTACTTAGATGTATTAGGCAATTTCTTGGTAAGTGTTGGGAGCAGTATATTAACAATAGCAGCACAGATTGATTACCTTGAGAAACTTGCTTCAAAGGAAAATAATACAAACAATAAATAAAGCTAAATAAGACAAAAGATATCACTCAAAAGTAAAGCCTCATGATCATATGAAGCTTCCCTTACAGAGGATATCTAATGAAACTGTTACTTGATGCTTTATAAAAGAACAGGCATTCTTTTATAGCTTCTCTCATTGTGAAAAAAATTCTCTTCTTCTATACCCAGTTGTTTTATGAAAACATTTATAATACCGGAGCTATTTAATAGCTCGTAAAAATTATAGCATATTTTTGTCGATTTTTCACGAATATTATCAAATATTTTTCTAAATTATAAGCAGAATATTTAAAATTACTTATGTTCATTTACATCCTATATTCTATTGTAATTATAATACAATAGCTTTAAGACTTCTAACTCTTAATATTATCTTAATTTTACCCTGATTACTGACAGCTATTGTTAAATAATGTTATAATATTATATAGGATGTATTTTACAATATATCAAATGAGATTAGGTGGTTTTAATATGACTTTAGACAAAAAAAGAGCCTTTATAATAAATTTCCTGTATTTTATTATAGTTATACTTATAGGATATGTGGCACTAAAATATGGACTTGTATGGTTTTTGCCATTTATATTAGCCTTTGCCATAGCCTTTTCCTTAAGACCTTTAATATTATACATAACAAAAAAGACAAAGATTCCCTATAAGCTAGTGTCAGTTATTGTTCTACTGCTATTTTTTGCAATTGTAGGTGTTTTAATATTCTTTATATTTATGAGAGTTTTCGTTTTGCTCAGAGATCTTTTTTATCATATGCCTGATATATATAAGTTTAATATAGAACCGTCCTTCATGATTCTATTAGGCAAAATAGAGTCTATAGCCTCAGATTTTTCACCGGATATTGTTAAAGGAGTAGAAGAATTAGCTCCTAACATAATGGAATCAATTGGTTCCATGGTTACATCTATTTCTTCTTTATCACTTATTTTTGTTAAGGATGTAGCCTCATCAATTCCGGGAATATTTATTGGGATGATATTTACTATAATATCCACAGTTTTTCTTACCCTTGACTTTGAAAAGATAACGGCTTTTATTATGAGGCAGTTTTCTCCAAAGGTAAAGAGCATTATTTATGATATTAAGGAATATATGATAGGCAGCTTGTTTAAACTTATAAAAGCCTATGCTATGCTTATGGCTTTAACCTTCTTAGAGCTTTCCATAGGTTTATCAATATTAAAATTAGAAAATGCTATTGCCATAGCTGCTCTGATAGCAATAATTGATATACTTCCAGTACTAGGAACAGGAGGAATATTAGTCCCCTGGGCAATAATTGAATTAATAAGAGGCGATATATTCTTTGGTGCTGGTCTTTTAATCCTCTACCTTGTAATCACTATAGTTAGGAATTCCTTAGAACCAAAGCTTGTAGGAGAACAAATAGGTCTACACCCTTTAGCTACTTTAATGAGTATGTTTGTAGGTGCAAAACTCTTAGGTGTTCTAGGAATATTTCTATTCCCTATAATGGCTATTACACTTGTTAAGCTAAATGCAAGCAAAAAGCTTCAATTATTTAAGTAAATAAAAAAATAGCCAGGTTCTCCTGGCTATTCTGCTTTTCTATCATATTCCTCTATATTATGAGACCTTTTCAGCTTCTCAAGCTTCTCTAAAAATTCCTTTTCTCCATAATACCCCATTTCTCTAAGCTCTTCTAATAATTCTTTTATACTGTTATACCTTTTAAAGTCATCCTTTTTTTCATGAGACTTATTATAAAATTCCTTAATATTTTTATATTCATCATTATTTATTATATTCCTCATCTGTAAATAAAAGAGCTTATAATCTATGGTATGTTCATGCTTCTGCTTTTTCGAATAACTCTGTAATATTGGCCTTAAAGCAAGCCATACAGCAAAATAAATAATACCTACTAAGTATATAGTGCTAAAGATAAACCCACCAAAACCATTGATTTCAAAATTCATATACTTACCTCTCAATTCTCTTTTAAATAGAAATATTTGTGTAAGTCTATTATAAGTAATCCATTTTCCTTAAATACTCTAAAGAAGCCCTTATTCCCTCTTCGCTGAAAATCTCTAGGGACCAATCCGCTTCTGGGGCTAGTACTTTTAATAGGCTAAGTGCCTCCGAAATTTGTACTGTTCCCTCCTCTAAAGGACAATGGGAGTCCCTTTGGCCATTATTATTATGAAGATGCACATAACCTATCCTATTTCCTAAGCCTTCTATCCAATCCTTTACGGATTTTGTTGAACAGACATTTTTATGACCTATATCAAAGCATATAGAAAAGATAGGATTGTTAACATAATCTATTATTTCTCTTAAAAGAAGGTAATCATCATCAAAAACATTTTCTAAATGAATTTTAATATCTCCAAACAGCTTATCCTCCAAGAACTCATTCCAAAAGTCTTTAGAATAGTATGCCCATTCTTTATCATAGCTCACCTTTGGTATAAAACCACTGTGAAATATTATATGCTCTGCCTTTAGCTCCCTAGCTATTTCATAGCTTTCCTGAAATCTTTCTTTTGTTATCTCTCTTATTCTTCTATCAGGACTACCTGGGGACATATCCACAAAGGGCCCATGAAGAGAAACAGGTCTATTAAGATAGCCCTTCATATCATCTTTAAACTCTCTAAGCTTGTTTTTCTTATCATCCAGTACAATTGCACTGGCAAAATTAACAATCTCAATACCGATGGAATAGTCCTTTAATATTCTCTGCATATCCTCAGTTTTTATCAGATGTGATGAGTATATGTTCATTTTCTATTTTTCCCTACTGCAGCAGCATAGATTACAAATTGCTCTATACCATCTAAGCCTAAGAGAGAATTAAGCTCATCATCATCAAAGGACCCAATGGCACAAGCTCCGCATTGAATAGACTCTGCTGCAAGGTATAAATTTTGACATACATGTCCTGCATCTAGATGCAGATATCTGTAGCTTCTTTCACCATATTTCCAGCTCATTCTATAGGGTACTGCTACCCACATAAAAAATACTCCTGCATTCCCTATAAACTTCTGATCATGACAGGCAGTTATCACTTTTTCCCTGATATCCTCATCCATAACAACCTTTATAAGCTTATTTTCCGTAGCGATATATCTATATATTCCAGGCTCCAAACCCTTAACTTTATTAACTAATATATAACTTTCAAAGGCATGTCTAGATCCTGCAGAGGGCACATTTCTAAAGGTAACCTTTCCTACTCTTATTTCCTTTACTCCTTGAGTGCACCACAAAAGATAGGTGAGTTCCTCCAGAGTAAGGATTTCTTCGCCATATATTCTAAGTGTACGCCTGCCTTCTATAGCATCCCTTAAGGATATATCCTGAATATTAAGCTCTGACGGATCCTTTAAATCTATTATTTCCACCTTAAAATCATAGGGAAGTTCTAAGGGTGGCGCATTTATCCCCTTATCCTTATCACTATCTTCTTCATATTTAGACTTTGTAAGCTCCATAAAGTCTACTCCTGCTTTTTCCATTTGATACCCCCAATGTGACCTTTTATTATAATTTCCTTTAGTATATTTTACCATAAGGAAATAATTATTGCTGTTAATTTATATGCCTATAAAAAATAAATTATTCTTTGTAAAACCTATTATCTCTTTATATTACTGTATATGCTATTTTTATTTTTTAACTAATTAATTTTATTATCTAATAATTAGTAAATTAATTAGCATTTTTACTTCTAGCCATGCTAATGAGAATTATTTCGATTATTTTGCACTTTATAAATTTTACCTTTAAATCCCTTTGTATTATACTTAACTCACAACAATATGTTGTGTTTATTTATTAAATATACACAACATATAGTATTACAAAGGTGGTGCATTAAATGAATTTTAGAGACAAGGTATCTTATGAAGGACTCTCAAGCCTATGTAGCTATGCCTGCAGGGAGATATCATTAAACAACCCAAAACTTTATGATAGTAAAAGGCTTCTAAAGGCTTCCGAGAATATTATAAAAGAAGATTCTCAGGAAAAAGAGCTAATAAGATCAATGACACAGGCTGCCTTAGAGCTTACCAGCGATAAAGCGCCTCTTTGGGAGAAAGCTGCAACAAAGCTATATTTAATAGAAATATATAAGGAAGTCTCTAATAATAGGACTACACTTAACAACATTGAAGATTCAATATACTCATCTACTCCCTACAGCTCCCTTTATCCACTGCTAAAAGCTCTCACAAATATTGGCCTTTATGGGAAGTATATTTTAGAAAGCTATAGTATCGAAGAAATACAAGAGGCAGAGGGCTACATAAAACCTGAAAGAGACTACCTACTTAGCTACAGTGGGCTAAATTTAATTTATAAAAGATATCTTATTCAAAAGGGAAATAGGAAGGTATTAGAGCTTCCTCAGGAAATGTTTTTGGGAATAGCTCTGCATTTAGCTCTTAAGGAGCCTAAGGATAAAAGAATGTATTGGGTGCATCGCTTTTATGAGGTTCTCAGCTCTCTTAAGGCAACCATGGCTACACCTACTATGTCCAATGCCAGAAAGCCCTATCATCAGCTAAGCTCCTGCTTTATTGATACAGTCTCAGATAGTCTACATGGGATTTATAAGAGCTTAGATAACTTTTCTAGAGTATCTAAATTTGGAGGAGGTATGGGTATCTATCTTGGAAAAGTCCGTGCCTTAGGTTCAGATATAAGAAATTATAAGGGTGCTTCTGGAGGTGTTATACCTTGGGTGAAGCTCTTTAATGATACAGCCATTGCTGTAGATCAGCTTGGGATGAGAACTGGAAGTGTTTCTGTCTGGCTTGATGCTTGGCATAAGGACCTTCCGGAATTTTTACAGCTTAAGACCAATAATGGTGATGATAGAAAAAAGGCTCATGATGTTTTTCCAGGTATATGTTATCCAGACCTATTCTGGAGACTTGCAAAAGAGGATATTAATTCTACTTGGTATCTGATGTGTCCTCATGAAATTAAAAAGATTAAGGGCTATGAGCTCTGTGACTATTATGATAAGGAATGGGAAACAAGATATTATGACTGTGTAGAAGATGAAAGAATTGAAAAAAGAGAGATGTCTGTAAAGGACCTTGTAAAGCTTATAATCAAGAGTGCTTCGGAAACCGGCACCCCCTTTACCTTCTATAGGGATACTGTAAACAGACTAAATCCAAACAAGCATAAGGGAATGATATATTCCTCCAACTTATGTACTGAAATAATGCAAAATATGAGTCCACTTGAGTTTTTACAGGAGGAAATCACAGATGAGGAGGGCAATATAATCATTGTAGAAAAAACTATACCTGGAGACTTTGTAGTATGTAACCTTTCTTCCTTAGTCCTTGGAAATATAAATGTTACAGATAAGAAGGAACTTGAATTTATAGTTGAAACACAAATTCGAGCAATGGACAATGTGATAGATTTAAATTATTATCCAGTTCCCTATGCAAAGGTTACTAATAAAGCATATAGAGCTGTAGGACTTGGCACCAGCGGATATCACCATATGCTGGCAAACTATAATATCCCTTGGGAAAGTGAGGAGCATATAGCCTTTGTTAAAAAACTATATGAGGATATTAATTATTTTGCCATTAAAGGAAGCATGACCATAGCTAAAGAAAAGGGAAGCTATCCTTATTTTCATGGCTCAGAATGGGAAAGCGGAGAATATTTTAACCTAAGGAACTATAATTCGCCAAGGTGGGCAACGCTTAAAGAATCAGTTATCACTAACACTATAAGAAATGGATACCTATTTGCAGTGGCTCCAAATGGCTCCACAGCTGCTATTGCTGGAACTACAGAAGGGATTGATCCTATAATGAATCGATTCTATTTTGAGGAAAAGAGAGGGATTATAACTCCAAAGGTTGCTCCAAATCTTAGTAAGGATAATGTAGAAGTTTATAAATCAGCCTATGAAATAGATCAGAATTGGAGCATAAAAGCCTGTGCAGCAAGACAATTGCATATAGATCAGGGCCAGTCCTTTAATCTTTATATAACTACTGACTATACTATGAGACAGATTCTAAATCTTTATATTCATGCTTGGGAAGCGGGTATAAAGAGCATTTATTATATTAGGTCTAAATCCCTATCTGTTGTTGCCTGCGAAAGCTGCACAGCATAATATAAATTTCATACTGGAGGTACTAATAATGTCAGAGCTAACAAAAAAAAGCTTTTTTAATGAGCTTGGTGATACAGAAACTTCAAAGAAAAAAATAATTAACGGTAATACTACAAACCTTAATGATTTTAATAATATGAAATATATCTGGGCATCAGATTGGTATAGAACCGCAATGAACAACTTTTGGATTCCTGAAGAAATAAACATGTCTCAGGATCTTAAGGACTATAGGCTTTTATCGGAAAAGGAAAGAACTGCCTATGATAAAGTTCTCTCTTTTCTTATCTTCATGGATAGCATTCTCATGAATACCTTAGGCAATGTTAACAACTATATTACTGCCAGTGAGGTTAATCTCTGCGTAACAATACAAGCCTTCCAGGAAGCTATCCATTCTCAATCCTACAGTTATATGCTTGATACAATCTGCTCTCCAGATAAGAGAAATGAGATCATGTATCAATGGAAGGATGATCCAATTCTTCTTAGCAGAAATAAGTTTATAGGAGATTTATATAATGAATTCGTAGAAAATCCTGTGCCTGAAAACTTGGTAAAAACCTGTGTTGCAAACTATATTTTAGAAGGCATATATTTTTATTCTGGCTTTATGTTCTTTTATAACTTAGAGAGAAATTCAAAAATGCCTGGAAGCGTTCAGCAGATTAGATATATTAATAGAGATGAAACCACCCATCTCTGGCTTTTTAGAAACATAATAAAAGAGATAAGAAAAGAACAGCCTGAGATATTTACTAATGAATTTACAGAGCTAATAAGAGAAATGATTAAGAATGGCGTAGAGAATGAAATAGCCTGGGGTCATTATGCCATAGGCGATAATATACCTGGCCTTAACAAGAAAGTCCTAAAAGAATATATAGAATACTTAGGTGATTTAAGATTAAAAGATCTTGATTTAGAGCCTATCTTTGGAATAACTAAGAATCCAATGCCTTGGGTAGATCTATATTCAGATGCAAATTCAGTTAAAACAGACTTTTTTGAGGCAAAGTCAACTGCCTATGCCAAGGCTGCGGTTCTGAAGGATGATTTATAATCCTGCCTCCTTTTAAAACAGTAATTTTTAAGCATTATAAAGGAATCCTAATATTATTTATAAAAGGATTCCCTTATTCTTTTTTTATCAATATTCCTTGTAATTACAACTGTTATTTTTCAAATCAAGTGTACCTATAATATTCTATTTTCTTATTCCTTAGAGGTTAATATCCTCTTCCACAACAGTATTGTTATAAATATATAAATTAAAGAAAGTATATACTGTCCTAAAGGAAGACTCTCAGCAATTTTCTGTATACCAGTGAGGATACCTATTACTAAAAATATTACTAGTGACATTATGGATTCTCCCTGCTGAGCTGGTAAAAATTCCATAGAAAAAGGAAGCCTTTTCTGAAATATTTTAAAGGAAATTAAAGCTATTATAGGCATCAAACAAAGGCTTACAAAAAGCCCCGGTATTATTGATAAGCCCTCTACATATAAAAACACAACAGCTACAAATAAATATATGGGAAGCACCAGCAAAGATAACACTGATTTTAAAGCACCACTATATATAGTATAGTTATTTTTAATTGGGAGAGCCTCATATATCCAACCTCCCTTATAGCTATCTGAATATACTAGGTTTAATATGGTCATAGGTATCATAAGCGCAACAAAATTAATGCTTAAATACACCGAGAGATTTCTTCCAACTTCCTGAAAATCTCTAAAAGTAAAGAGAATAATAAAAGGCAGTATTATGGATACTCCTATGGAAGGGTACACCCTAAGCTTAAAGCCTCGGTCTCCTCTCCTCATCTCTGAAACAAAATTAAAGAATGCTCTCTCTTCCTTACTCCTACAGAGAAGCTTGCCTACTTTTTTATAAACCTTTGGCTTACTTTTTATCTCCTGTGAATCAGAATAGTTTAGCTTTTGAAGGTTTTTCTCTAAGGATGGAGATATGAGTATATAGAGTATAAAGGCTATAATAGGAATTATAAGTGCTAACAGCGACAGAATCACCATAGGCATACTATTATTCCCTTGTATAATTAGTTCAAAAGGAGCTCCAAACCATAGAGGCGGAATAAGGAGATTCCACCAACTAAGTGTAAAATCAATTTTAAAATTAATAAAATCAAAGGCTCGTCCTATCAATTGACTCCCTATTGATATAAACATCATAAAAAATATTTGCACATAATTGATTATATCCTTAAGCCTTTCACCATCAAAAAACCTTAAGATAAATGTGTAAATTAGAGCTGTGATCATAAGAATAAATAAGTCCGCCAGAATTATCTCTAAAAGAAATAATAAAAAAAAGCTTATGCTTTTTAAAAATAAGGAGGTTATTAATGCTGGCCCGCATATTGCTAGAGTTATCATAAGCATATATACAAAGATATGTATAGCTTTTGCAGTGCTTAAGGTTCTCTCAGAGATAGGCCTTATAGCCAGTATACTTTTATCTTTAATATCCAATAGTACTGTAGAAAAATCCGATATTAAGACTGTCATTATAAGAAACATCATAAAAGAAAAAACAAATGACATCTGATATATATAGCTAATATCCAAAAAAATCACTGGAATCAAAAGAAATCCTATCAAAAGATATATTCCAAGTGATTTTATAAACTGATTTCCTTCCGCATCTATGTTCTTCTGACCTAAGGCCATGGAAGGTCTTCTTCTGTCTAGGGTAAATTTGACCTGAAGTATGGCTCTTACAGCGCTGTAATCTACCTTCATAAGCTTAAATATCCCTGATAATTTATCTAATATCCTTAGAAGATAAAACTCCTTCATATCTTAGTGCCCTCCTAAAACTATGGAAGTAAATTCTTCAGCCAAGAGCTTATGGTTATTAAAGCCTGTAAGTTCATTAAATATTCCCTCTAAAGAACCCTCGGCAGACCTTTCTTTAAGTTCCTGAAAGCTTCCATCAGCAACTATTACTCCGTCATTTATGAGAACTATTCTACTGCTTACTTTCTCTACTACCTCCATAATGTGGGAGGAATAAAATATGGTTTTCCCCTCTTTTGAAAGGAAGGCTAGTATCTCCTTAATAATCATTACACTATTAGCATCCAATCCGCTTAGAGGCTCGTCTAGAATCAAGATATCAGGATTATTAATGACACTAGAAACGATTAATAATTTCTGCTTCATCCCCTTTGAAAGGGTACTTATTCTTCTTTTATAGACATTATCAATAGAAAGTATCCTCATAAGCTCTATGCTCTTATATTCTATTTCCTCCTCTGAAAGTCCATAGAGACTTCCTACTAGAGTCAAATACTCTTCTGGAGTTAAACTATCATAAAGCTCAGCTAATTCCGGAACATATCCAATTCTTCTTTTATATTCTATAGGATTAGTCTTTATATCCTCGCCAAAAATTTTCACCTCTCCATGATAATTTTTTAATAATCCTAATATAATCTTCACCGTGGTGCTTTTTCCTGCCCCGTTCGGTCCTATATATCCTACAACATCCCCCTTATATATCTCTAGGTTAATCCCCTTTAAAGCTTCTTTACTTCCAAAGTTCATCCTTAGATCCTTAATACTAACTGCTACCTCACTTCTCTCCTCCATGTTTATCTCTCCCCTTTTCTCATGAATTACGTCATTCACTATATAATACTTCACAGACATCATTATCAATTTTATCTATATAATAATTATACATTTCAAAGTTAATTATTTCCATTTATTTATTCTCCTATATTTAAAAGCCTCATAATACAGGTTCATTATTATCCCTGAATTATGAGGCTTGTCTATTTTTATTCTATTTGAAATCCATTTTTAGCCTTTTTCGCTTATATTAGGTGGCTTATATCATTAAAAGATTCCAGTTTATTTATATTGGGCTCCACATCAACTATAGAAACAGCAGTATTACCTAAGAAGAATTGCTGGAAATGCCCTGTGCCAATATTTAGAAGATGGAATATTGCAAGTCTTATGATTCCTCCATGAGCTGCAATTAAAATCCTATCCTCAGTTCCTCTATGCCTTGCTATAATTTCATCCACAGCAGCAGCTGCTCTTTTTCTTACATTTTCAAGGCTTCCCTCTCCTGGCAATATAGCCAGCTCTGATTTAGTCCTATAGAGCTTTAGGTTCTCAGGATCCATTTGCTCTACCTCCTGAAAGGTCTTCCCTTCCCATTCTCCAAAATCAATTTCTCCTAATCTTATATCCTTATGTATAGTAATGTTTCTATCTCCTTTTATGGCTACGGCCGTGGCATAAGCCCTTTTATATGGAGATGAATATATATGATCTATCTTCTCTCCTTTAAATCTTAAGGCTACCTTTTCAGCCTGAAGAATTCCTGTATCTGAAAGTTCAATGTCACTAGCGCCTTGAAATCTACCAATTCTGTTCCAAATTGTTTCTCCATGTCTTACAAAAATTAACTGCATACTTCCTCCTTTTGTTTCAGTTATGACTGGTTATATATTTAGAAAATATCCAGCTTGTCTTTATACTATGGACAGCCTTTATATTTATCCCTTATAGCCAAGCTTCTGTTATATTCTCCCCAATAGTCAAACACCTATATTATATACCATAAATGATTAAATCTTTAAAAATAAACTATGAACTTTCTCCTATTTATTTTATATAAGCCCTAGATGACATTAAATAAACATTTGATTAATACCTAGCTTTGAAGGTATAATTTATCATAGAATAAAGGATTTGATTTAAAATTATAAAGGGGGATTTATACTTTGAATATGGTGAAAAAATTTATAAGCTATTATAGGCCTCATAAGAAATTATTTTTTATAGACATGCTTTGTGCCTTTATTGTAGCAATTTGCGATTTGTTTTATCCAATCATTGCTCGTAACATAATTAATGATTATGTTCCCAATAGAAATTTAAGTTTACTTTTAACCTGGGCAGTGATTCTTTTATTTATATATATACTAAAGGCTTCCTTAAACTGGGTTATTCAATATTATGGACATATTGTAGGAGTTAGGATGCAGGGAGATATGAGAAGAGATGTATTTAGTCGCCTTCAAAGATTACCCTTTTCTTTTTTTGATGAGAATAAGACAGGTACCATAATGTCTAGAATTATAAATGATCTTATGGACATTTCGGAGCTTGCCCATCATGGGCCTGAGGATTTATTTATCTCCTCTGTTACCTTAATTGGCTCCTTTATAATCTTATCTACCATCAACCTTCCACTAACCTTGATAATTTTTGCCTGTCTTCCTCCAATAGTATGGTTTTCTATGAAAATGAGAAAAAGCATGAACAATGCCTTTACCAAAACTAGAGAGGAAATTGCAGAGGTTAATGCAAGTCTTGAAAATTCCATAGCAGGTATTAGAGTTTCCAGAGCCTATAATAATTCTCACTACGAAGAAGAAAAGTTTAAAGGCTATAATGAAAGCTTCAAAAATGCAAGAGCAGCAGCCTATAAGGTAATGGCTCATTTCTTCACTGGCATGAACTTTTCCATGGACTTCTTGTATTTGCTAGTCCTAGTAGTTGGAGGTGTCTTCTACTTTAATGGAGTTATTGATGTAGGTAATTTTGCTATGTATATACTCTTTATCAGCATGTTTTTAAATCCAATAAAGAGATTAGTGCAATTTTATGAACAGCTTCAAAATGGTATGACAGGCTTCCAAAGATTCGAACAGCTTATGGAGGAATCAGAGGAACCAGAAGAGGTAAATGCCTTAGAGGTGGATAAACTTCAAGGAGTAATAGATTTTAAAAATGTAACCTTTCACTATGATAGCGATGAGCAAACAGATGATGAAGAGGATGGCTCTGAAAGGCATAACGTAGTAATAAATAATCTTTCTCTTCATATAGATCAGGGTAAAACCATAGCTTTAGTTGGTCCCTCTGGCGGTGGCAAGACAACCCTCTGCCATCTTATACCAAGATTTTATGAAATAAATAGTGGTGTAATTTCTATAGATGGCTATGACATAACCTCCTTAACCAGAAGCTCCTTAAGAAAGAATATAGGAATAGTTGCACAGGACGTTTTCCTATTTACAGGAACTATTAGAGAAAATATACTTTATGGAGATTTAGAGGCCTCTGAGGAACAGATTATAGAAGCTGCTAAAAAAGCTAAGATTCATGACTTTATCATGAGCCTAGAGGATGGCTACGATACCTATATTGGCGAAAGAGGAGTTAAGCTCTCCGGTGGCCAAAAGCAGAGAATATCTATAGCAAGAGTATTTCTAAAAAATCCTTCTATACTCATTCTAGATGAGGCAACCTCTGCCCTGGATAATGCCACAGAGATGGCCATACAAGAATCCTTAGAGGAGCTGTCTAAGGGTAGGACATGTATAATAGTTGCTCATAGGCTATCAACTATTAAAAATGCCGACGAAATTATCGTTTTAACCAGTGAAGGAATTAAGGAAGTTGGAAATCATCAGAGTCTTTTAGAAAAGAATGGTATTTATTCAACTCTGTATCAATATCAGTTTAAGGCTATATCATAGCTATAAAAGCACTGACAGACAGTATGCAAAGGACACCGAAGGGGGTTTACCC
>JAEXZL010000116.1 GCA_023451395.1 Bacillota bacterium
AGTATTCATAGGAGGCATCATCTGACCCATAGGAGTATTCATAGGAGGCATCATCTGACCCATAGAAGTATTCATATGGTGCATCATATGCCCCATTGGATCATTCATATGGTGCATCATCTGACCCATAGAAGTATTCATCGGAGTCATAAAGGACTGACCTTGATCCATGGTTCCTGTATTCATAAAAGGAGAGGCTATGGGCATGAAAGGAATACAGTAAAAGGACCAACCTGTCATTGGCATTCCCATTCCTGGATTCATTGTACCAGGCGTACCCATAGAGCCTCCAAAAATATTCATATTAGGAGATAAGCCTTCCAGTTCAAATCCCATGGAACTTGGATTTTCCTGCCCCATAAAATAGGTCCCTAGAAGGGGAGGGGTGCTGCCTTGACCCATAGGGAAAGTACCACCAAAGCCTTGGTTAACATTTGGCATACCTTGTGCCATAGGAAAAGTACCCATCTGGGAACCTCCCATAGAGGTCTTTTCCTGATCATCGGAAGTAATTTGAGGGTTAAGTTGATTAGTTGTATTTTGACCTGTAGGATTTTGCATGCTTCCCTGACCCCCTTGAGGAGATCTGGTTCCTAAGAAATCCTCTTTTTCTTTTTCCTCTGTAGGCTTAGCATCACTCTTAGGATATAATTCGTTATTAACTCCCCAAATGGAGTAATTTAGATTTAGATTATTTTCATCGGTATAGTACATAAGTACCTCCATATAATATTTACCACAATTTCAATATATGTGATAATTAATTAAAAGTGATACTTACAATTAACTTTATTAATTTATTCACGGTTAATTCCATTAAGTTATTGAAGCTACTGGACTCCTGTTTTAATTGAGGATATAAGCTGAGAGGGAAAGCCCTTCATCTCCATGTCTTTTACAGTTTTTAAATAGTCATAGGAAAGGGTGACAATCTTTGCTTTAATCTTTTCATCTTCCTCAATATCTATAAGAACATAACTAGCTTCCGGAGAACCATTTTTAGGATTACCTACACTTCCTGTGTTTATTAAAAGCTTACCGCAGATATCCTGGATAAGAGGCTTATGAGTATGAGCACAAACGAGAATATCTTCCTTAAGCTCCTTCATTATTTCTAAGGCATCACTGCTATCAGCATGGATATATTCATTGATTTTTCTTGGGCTTCCATGAACAAAGAGAATGCTTTTACCATGAAAAACTAGTGATAAGCTCTCAGGAAGGCTCTGAAGGTAAAATTTGTGAGAGGCTCTAAGCTCTTCATTAGTCCAGGGGAGAGAAAAGGAGTTTATACTGGTATCCCTTATATAGTTAAAGGTGTTCTCAACCACTGAGATATCATAGTTACCCTTTAAGCATAATATCTTTCTTCTTCGTACGAGAGCTACTACCTCGTTAGGATGAGGACCATAGCCTGTTAAATCACCTAGACAGATTACTAAGTCTGCATTATTATCTTCAATACTTTCTAAGACCCTATTTAGGGCATAAATATTTCCATGTATGTCACTTATACATGCAATTCTCATTTTAGCACCACCTATTAAGCAACTCTAAGAAGCAATTCTTAGTTATTTTTAAAATTATTATATCATTAAGGCTTAAGAGAAATATAGAAAAATGATAAAAAATAAATGGCTTACCATGAACTTTTTTTAGGGGTTTTTCGTTAAAGATATATACTAGAAGAGAGGAGGAGGTCTATGGAGGAGGCACAGCTTATAAGCAGGGCTAAAAATGGAGATAAGTGGGCATTAAACGAGCTTTTTAAAGAAAATTATCCATTGCTTAAGGGATATATTTTAAAAATTACTGGTAACGAAGCTCTTGCAGAGGATATAGTCCAGGAAGCCTTGCTTAAGGCGGTTATTAATATTAATAAATATGAACCTAAGGGCAAGTACTCCACCTATCTCATTACCATAGCCACCAACTGCTTCAGAGACTATTTAAGAAAGAATAAAAGACTTGTGGCTTATGAAACTATTAATGAAGTTGACAGTGCTTCCATGGAGGAAGAGATAATTGTAAGGAGCAATAATCAAGAAATACTAAAGCTTCTAGGGGAGCTAAGCTATGAAAAGAGAGCGGTTTTTATATTAAAGCACTATCATAATTATAAATATAAGGAAATAGCAAAGATAATGGGATGTCCTATAGGAACCGTGAGATCAAGGCTTCATAACGCTGTAGAGGAGCTTTTAAAAAAGCTTAAGGAAAGGGGAATGATAGATGACTGATAGAAGAAAGCTTAAGGAGGAAGTAGATATATTTTATAAGGATGAAGAAAGTAATATCTTTTCTGATAACCAGGGGGGTAAAGAGGATAAGGGTGAGCTTGAGGCTTTGAAGGAAGCAATGAAATTCCATAAGGAAGAGCCTATTTTAAGGGATAACTTTTATAATATAATTGAAAAAGGAGAAGAGCTTAAAAAAATAAAAGAAGATAAAAAAGAAAGAGTTTATTTCCTTTTAGTTGCCATTTTAATATTTATCACTATAAGCCTTAGTGTTATTCTATTTAAAATACAAGTGTTTCTTATTCTTCAGCTCATCATATGTCTTGGAGCTATAATCTTTCTTTTCTACAGCATAAGGCAGCTGAAAGAGGTGAATAGAGATGAATAGTAATATAGAAATATTTTTATTACTATGCATATTCATTCCTTTAGCATCGATACAGGGATACTGGATATTCAATGATGCAAAAAAAAGGAAAATCAAAGGGTATTGGATATGGGGCATTTATGGTCTTATGAATATTCCTACCTCTTTAATAATATATCTTATTTTCTCTAGAAAGATATTAAAGAAATATAAAAATAAGTAGACTCAGGACTTGTCCTGAGTCTCTTTTAATAAAAGCTTAAGCTTCTTATCTCTAGGAAGCTTTTTTATAGCATATTCTCTTTTTTGAGCTTCAATCTTATCTTCATACTCTTCAAAATATACGAGTTTTACAGGTAATCTTGCTCTGGTATATTTAGATCCCTTACCCTTTGAATGAGCAGATACTCTTTTTTCTAAATTGTTTGTCCATCCAGTATAGAGACTTCTATCTCTGCATTCTAAAATATAAACATAATTCATAATACATAATACATACCCTTCCTACGATCATCTATTTAATTTTATCATAGGGAAGGAAGCTTTTACAGTATCAATTGAACCTTGCAATTTTAAAAAATTTATTTAATAAAATGAACCCTTTGTATCCTTTCTTCGTTTAAGAAATGAATAGAAAGGGGATGAAATTATGAATAAGATAGAAATTTTAAAGTTAATAGTTCCTTTTATAGTTTTTGAGCTGGGATTAAAGATATTTTCTTTTGTTCATCTAAAAAGGGATGAGGTAAAGCATTTACCAAAGTGGGGCTGGGCTTTAGTTATACTCTTAATAAATACCTTAGGCTCTCTTAGCTATTTAATATTTGGGAGGAAGAGGTATTAAGAATGTACTTTATAAAGGATGATGAAAATGATTAAGATAGAGGGTTTAAATAAAAACTATCAGGAGCATAGAGCATTAGAGGATGTTAATCTTACAATAAAAGAAGGAAGTATTCATGGCCTTTTAGGGAAAAATGGTGCAGGGAAGACCACTGCTATGAATATACTGGCTGGGATATTGGATTATGATAAGGGAGAAATATATTATAGGGGAATGGACTATAAGGAGCATAAAGGAAAAATACTAAAAAATATAGGATATGCTCCTCAGGAGCACAGCTTCTATGAATATATGAATTTAGAAGAATATCTTAATTTTTTAGGAAGGATTAGTGGGATGGAAAAGTCTCATATAAAAAGGCGAATAATCGACCTTACAGGGCTTATGGGACTTACAGGTAACGAAAAAAAACCTATAGGTAAGTATTCTGGAGGTATGAAGCAAAGGCTTTCAATTATAAGTGCTGTGTTCAATAATCCTGATTTTCTTATACTTGATGAGCCAACCTCTGCATTAGATGTTGAAGGTAGAAAGGAAATATTAGAGCTTATTAGAAACCTTAGAGAAAGAGGGATAACAGTATTAATTTCTACTCATATTTTAAAAGATGTGGAAATGATTTGTGATGAGGTTACAATAATTCATGAAGGACGGATTAAATTAAGCCAAGGACTTAAAGAGCTTAAAGAAGAATATATTCTGCCTATTTATGATATAGAACTTGGTAAAGGTTTTAAGGATGACTTCATGAATCTTGAGGCTCTTCCTTTTATTAAATCTGTATATTGCACCGAAGAGCTCCTTACTGTTGTATTTAAAGATAATAACTGCAACAGCAGCCTTCTTCTATCAGAACTACTAAAGATGGGGGTAGACATTAGGAGCTTTACCTTGAGGGAACCTAGCTTGGAGGATATTTTTATGAGGATGGTGGGGAAGAATGGATAGTTTCATAGGGTATTTTTTTAAGGAAACACTAGAAGCAAGAAGAAATTATAAGTATATTATTCTCCTTGCTGCAATCATGTTTTTTTCGATTTTTGACCCTCTTATGATGAGGCTTATGCCTCTTATATTAGAAGGAGAGCTGCCTAAAGAGGTGATAGGTCTAATTAATACCGATAGAAGCTCTTCAATTATCGGGTATTATGGCGACCTTGCACAGCTTGCCTCCATAGCTTTATGCTTCTTAGCCTCCTCATCATTAGGAGAGGAAATTAGAGAAAGGAAGCTTATTATCCCTTTGTCAAAGGGAGCAGAAGGGGGATCAATAGTTTTAGCAAAGGTATGTCACTATGTACTTTCTTCTTCCATAGTTCTATTCTTAGGAATTGCTTTTAATTATTTTTATACAGAGCTAATATTGGAAGGGGAGATGATATCTTCTGCAGCAGCAATTAGCTCACTTTTATACTTTGCTTTATATTATATCTTTATCATCTCCCTAAGTATTTTTTTTAGTTCCTTCATTACAAAGGGCTTTATTGCAGCTATAGCAACTCTGATTGTACTGTTTATAGGGAGTTCACTGTCACAGATTAATAGCTTTGGAAAATTTCTTCCTTACAATCTGATATTGAGAGCTATGGACTTAAAGGAGATAGAATTTATCTTAGCTATCCCTTTAACACTTATATATTCAATAGTTTTGATAGCTCTTTCAATTGTTATTTTCAATAGAAGAAAAGCATATACTGGATAACTTTTCTGGTGAAAATAATCAGGGAAATAAAGATAGTTTATTCAAATTTTAAAATGTCTAAAGCTTGTAAAAGAGTCCTATCTATATCGTGGGACTCTTTTAGCTTGTTATCCTTTCTGAATTTAAGAATAGAAGCTTTCATTCCTTCGCCATAAATGCCATCTAAGGAGCCAGTATAATAGCCTAGATCCTTAAGCCTTCTTTGGGTATCATAGACATCTGCACCTCTATCTCCTGGAACAATAACTCTTGTATAGCTTGTAAACATCCAATTAGAGCCACCATAAATAATCACTAGGGTTCCATAAGGAACATAATCATAAAGCTCTTTAATATCACTATTAAACATACGAATGCAGCCGTGAGAAGCATAGGCTCCTATAGAGGAAGGGATGGTTGTTCCATGAATTCCATAAGTACCCCATGGGACATTTAGTCCAAGCCATCTGCCTCCAAAGCCCTTATTCCATTCTCCTTTATTTATAATTTTCCAGGTTCCTAAAGGGGATGGAAGATCAAGTCTTCCTACTGCCACAGGGTAGCTCTTTACAAATTCCTTAGTTTTTTTGTCAATAAGGTGTAGGCGAAGCTCATTTACATCTATTAGAATTTCGTATATTCTTTTGTTCTCCGTATCCTTTCCAAAGGCCCATTTTGCAGGTATTACTGAGGTTACAATTAGAACTAGAGACAAAATTCTTATAATGGCTTTTCTAAAGTTAGTAAAGTAAGGTTTCTTCATATAGCCCTCCTGAGAATAACAATACCCATATTTTTAGTAATGCTGAAGAAAATATACACCTATATACTATATTCATGGACACCTATATACTATATTCATGGACACATAAAACTCTTTCATTCCCAGTATTAAAAAAGACAGCCAATTATAAATTGACTGTCTCATATAATCTTATAGGTTTGTTAAGCTCCTTCGCTAAGGAAGCGATATTGGGCCATATAAAGATTATAATATAATCCCTTTTCAGCTAAAAGCTCATCATGGCTGCCTGTTTCCTTTATTTCTCCGTCATCTATTACCATAATTCTATCGCAGTCTCTTATGGTGGAGAGCCTATGGGCAATAACAAAGGAGGTTCTTCCTCTTAGAAGCTTTTTAATACCTTGCTGTACAAGCTTTTCTGTGAAGGTATCAATATTTGAGGTAGCTTCATCTAGAATTAATATTCTTGGGTTAGCAAGCATTGCTCTAGCAAAGGATATGAGCTGCCTTTGTCCTAGGGAAAGCCTTGATCCTCTTTCGTTAACCTCAGTATCGTAACCTTTTTCCATTGCCATAATAAAGTCATGGGCATTTACAGCTTTTGCAGCAGCTATAACCTCTTCATCGGTAGCATCTAGCTTGCCGTATCGGATATTTTCTTTTATAGAAGAAGAAAATAAGAAGGTATCCTGAAGCATTATTCCCATTTGTGAGCGAAGGGATATGAGCTCTACATTTTTTATGTTTTTTCCATCAATTAGGACTTCTCCCTTTTGGGTATCATAAAATCTGCTTAGCAGTGCAGTTATTGTGGTTTTTCCAGCTCCAGTAGGGCCAACAAGGGCTATGGTTTCTCCAGGAGCAACCTTGAAGCTCATATTCTTTAAAACAGGTGTTCCTTCCTCATAATAGAAGGATACATTTTTAAATTCTACATTTCCTTTAATCTTAGGCATTTTTACAGAATCCTTTATATCCACGATGTCCGGGGAAATGTCTATAATATCAAAAATTCTTTCTGCTGCTGAAAAGTTTTGAACAAGAGTATTATAGAAGTTAGAGATATTCATTATTGGTCTCCAGAACATACCAATGTACATAGTGAAGGCAATAAGAGTACCTATTTCAATAGTATTGTTAGTTATTAGATTCACTCCAACCCAATAAACCAGTATTATACCCATACCCCAAGAAAAGTCTACTAATGGCCAGAAAAGGTCATTAACCTTTATGGTGTAAACAAAGTAATCCATAAGCTCACTTACCAGCTTCTTGAAGTCCTTTGAAGTATACTCCTCATTAGCAAAGGCTTGAACAACCTTAATTCCTGCAAAATCCTCATGAGTAAAGGCATTTAAATTGGAACGCTTCTTTCTGTAATCTACCCATCTTTTAGTTGCTATAGTCTCTATTAAAAACATACCAAGGGCTAAAAAGGGAAGTATAGTAAGGCTTGCTAGGGCAAGCTTATAGTTTAAAATAAACATCATCACAGTTACTAGTATAAGGCTAAGAAGCTCTGGTATAAAGGTGGTTATACTATTATTAAAAAGCTCTTGGAGAGAATTAACATCTCCAATAACCCTTGCCAGTATCTTTCCTACAGGTCTATTGTCAAAGAAGGAGAAGGAGAGCTTCTGAATATGAGAATAGAGCTCCTCCCTAATATTTATTAAAATATTGTTGGTTATTGAAGACATACTTATAATTCTTACTCTGGTACAGTAGGCTGCTATTATATTCATAACTACCAAAATACCACCGATTATAAGAAGTCCTTTTATATCAGCATTTTTAACATTATTATCTATAGCTACCTTTAAAATATAAGGATTTAAAACTCCCACAAGCATAACATATACCATCAAGGCTATAACAAGGGCAGCTTTAAGCTTATAAGGTTTAAGGTACTTTAATAGTCTGACAATAATCTCGGATTTAGAGTGCCTTTGCAGTTCTTCGTCCTGTTTTACGGTATTTCTAGCCATTATACCACCTCGCTTTCTAGGGCTTGGAAATCCTTAAATTGCTCCTGGTAGATATCGTAGTATCGTCCTTTAAGCTTTAGAAGCTCCTCATGGGTACCTTCTTCTACAATTGTTCCATTTTCAATAAATATAATTTTGTCAGCGTTTTTAACTGATGAAATTCTGTGGGCGATAATAAAAGTAGTACATTTATTAATTCTATTTTTAAGGTTCTTAAGAAGAGTATACTCTGTTTCCATATCTAGAGCTGAGCTGGCATCGTCTAATATTAATATGGAAGAATTTCTTATTATAGCTCTTGCTATGGAAATTCTCTGTTTTTGTCCACCAGATAAACCTATCCCTCTTTCTCCTACAAGGGTATCATAGCCATCCTCAAAGTCTTCAATAAAATCACAGCAAGCGGTTTTTGCCGCTTCCTCCACCTCTTGAAGGCTTGCCTTTTTATTTCCAAAGCGGATATTTTCTCTAATTGTTTCTGAGAAGAGGAAGGTATCCTCAGGAACTACTGACATATGGGTTCTTAAGGTTTTTAAGTCCATATTCTTTAAAGGAATATTATCTATAAGAACCTCTCCTTCTACAGGATCATAGTATCGACCTATTAGATGAAGAAGTGAGGACTTACCAGAGCCTGTACCTCCCATCACCGCAACGGTGCTTCCAGCAGAAACCTTTAGATTAATATTATTTAGAACTTCCTCCTCACCATATTTGAAGGATACGTTTCTAAATTCAATATTTCCTTGAATTACTTCTGGCTTTACAGCATTATCCGGACTGACAATATTTGAAGGCTTATCTAAAATTGCAAATATTTTTTTAGAGGAAGCCTTATTTTGTGCCAGCATGTTAGTAAGCCAGCCAAGATTTCTCATAGGCCATACAAGATTCCAAATATATTGGCTGAAGGCAAAGAGATCACCATAGCTCATATCCTGCTGAATAACTAATATTCCACCAAAGATAAGCATTATAACTACGGAAATATTGGTTAAAAGCTCTATAGGAGGATAATAGGTAGCCAGTCCTTTAGCCTGCTTCATATTCAGCTCATAGTTGGATTTATTCATCTTAAGAAATTTTAAAATCTCATGTTTTTCTCTGGCAAAGGCTTTAACAAGTCTTACACCAGCTATATTTTCCTGGGCAGTGGTATTTATAACCGCCGCCTGGTCAGAGATGGCTTCATAGCTTTTCATTATATTCTTTTCAAGCTTTATTGCTAAAAAGCCTATGGGAATCATAATGCTTATGCAGGCCAAGGCTAGCTTATAATTTAATATAAATAATATTGCAGAGCTTAATACAAAATAAATAATATTTTCCACAAAAAGTCTCAGTCCAAAGGATATAGTTCTCCAGATGTTATCAACATCCTCACCGATTCTTGACATTAACTCACCAGTGTTCATATTATCAAAATATGAATACTCTAAGCTTTGTATATGATCAAAAAGATCGTTCTTTATAGATTCATTTACCTTTGTGGAAAGAACATCAAAAAGAAATTCTTTAGCATAACCGAAGAAATTTTTTATCAAGGTTAAAGCTAAAAAGCTCAAAAGTAAAAATGTAAAAATAGAAAACTCACGCTTTTCAATAACTCTATCCACTATAAGTTTGGTAATATAAGGCATTCCTACATCTGCAGCAATTACTATAAGCATAGCAGCCATAGGTATATATAGAAGGGCCTTATGTCTCAATACGTACTTAAATATTCTTTTCATAATCTCATCCTCCTTGCCAGTCCCTTTAAGTATTGAATTATTTCTTTGTTTCTAGGCTGTTTTTACTTTAAGAAAAGAGCCATGGATATACCCATAGCTCTATATATAATAATTCTTATCAAAAGAGCCAAGGGTAAGATAACCCTTGGCTCTGCATTAATCAAAGTAAATAAACACTTTTACTGCACGGAAACAAAGATAGGGCATCTAATATACATAGGTATTGAATTGTTAACGTTAAATTTAAATCTCATTGCGTTCATTGTCCTATCTCCTTTCTTAGTTTAATTTATTATTACCTTTTACATATTACAGTAAATTTTGGTAATTGGCAATAGAATATTCGAAATTTTAATTATTTTAGATACATTTCGCCGACTTGTACTACATCACCGGCACCTACCGTTAAAAGAAGGTCTCCTGAGGATAGCTTTTTAGAAACATATTCTAAGGCCTCCTCATGGGTGTGAACATTAATGCAGGTAAGGCCAGTTTCCCTTATGGCAGCTCCAAGCATATCAGAGTTTATTTCCCCAGTGTCCTTTTCTCTTGCTGCATATATGTCCATTAAAATCAGCTCATCTACACCTTGGAAGCACTTTGTGAAATCCTCAAAAAGTGTTTTAGTTCTAGTATAGGTATGAGGCTGAAAAACGCAGAATATTTTGTTGTGAGGATAGACAGCGGCAGTATCCAGACTAGCTCTTATCTCTGTAGGGTGATGGGCATAATCATCAATAACAGTAACTCCATTTTTTTCTCCCTTGATTTCAAAGCGCTTATGGGCACCTTTGAAGTTTTTAAGTCCCAAGGCAATATTCTCAGAGGAAATGTCAAATAGTAGAGAAACAGCTATGGTACAGAGGGCATTTAGTATGTTATGGCGTCCTTGGACACCTAAGTCGATCCTAAATAACTTTTTATCACCATAGAAGACATCAAAGCTAGGACATCCTTTTGAGTTGTAGCTTATGTTTTTTGCTGTATAGTCTCCTTTATCAAAGCCATAGCTTATGGTGTTGCATGGGGCCTGTGATAGAATATTTTCTACTCTTTCATCATCGGCATAACCGATAAGATAACCGTTATTAGGTATTATATGAGAAAACTCCTTGAAGGTTTCATAAATATGATTGATGTCTTTATAATAATCTAGGTGATCTGCATCTATGTTTAGTATAATCCCTATATAAGGAAAGAATTTAAGAAAGGAAGCTTTATATTCACAGGCTTCAGTGATAAAGTAATCACTGTTTCCTACTCTGAAGTTTCCATTTATTATATCCAGTTCTCCTCCTACCAATATTGTGGGATCAAGCTCTCCTTGAAGAGTTACATGAGATATCATAGAGGTAGCAGTGGTCTTGCCGTGCGTCCCTGCTACAGCAACATTGTATTTATGACCCTGCATTATATGACCTAAAAATTCAGCTCTATCCATAAGCATTAGTTTTGCTTCTTTAGCATAAATAAGTTCAGGGTTATCAGAAGGAATGGCAGCAGTATATACTACTAAATTTGAATCCTTTATATTTGAGGCCTTATGACCTATGTAAATTTCTGCACCAAGTTTTCTTAAGTTATGAAGTATATGAGAATCTTTTGCGTCAGAGCCGGATACTTTATAGCCTGCATTTAAAAGTACTGCAGCAAGCCCGCTCATGCTTATTCCCCCAATGCCTATAAAGTGAACCTTTCTATCTTTATCTTTTATAAAATCGAATGACAAAAAATCAACCCCTTTTTTTTAGCTCATTAATAATTATATACATATTCTCAAAAAAAAACACTGAATTAATAAATTATATTAAATCTATTATGGAAAGATCTTTTTCAGTTGCAAGATTATAAAAGCTATCTTTAATGGAAATAAGAGGCCTTAATATATTATTAATATCTATTTTTACTATGGTGCCAATTTCACCGTTGTTTAGTACAACACTGTCTCCAATATAAAAATTCAACATATTTTTTATGAAAATACTGGTATATGAAGGATCTAGCTTTCTAAAGGAGGAAGTTTTAAGCTCGTCTAATACCTCTAAGGGACATATTCTATCTCGATAAATCCTGTTAGAGGTCATAGCATCAAAGGTATCTGCTATAGCAATTATCTTTGCAAAGGGGGTTATTTGATGACTTTTAAGTCCCAATGGATAGCCTTCTCCATCCTCTCTTTCGTGATGCATAAGTACCGCAAGGCTGACAGTCTTGTCTATGAAGGGTATTCTTTTAACAATTTCATAGCCAAAGCGGGAATGATTTTTCATCTCTTCGTATTCTTTTTTTGTAAGAGTGCCTTCCTTATTTAACACTTCAGGGCGAATCATGCTTTTACCTAAATCATGAAGAATTCCTCCATAAGATAGAAGCCTTAAATCCTTAGAGGAAAGGTGGAGCCATCTTCCTAATAAAACCGACAGCACAGCAGTATTAACGGAATGTCGCAGTGTGTATTCATTTATTTCTCTCATTTCAATAATATCCTTAATTACAAGTCCTTTATCATGATCAGAATTTAAGATATCATTGGAAAGACTTCTGAGTAGTCCTATGTCAATTTCATTGGTGGTCTCTAGCTTTGTAAAAACTTCTTCTGCAGCCATTGTCATATGATAGAAGTATTTTTTTATCCTTTCTTTTTTATATAGAGGGCTTTCTTTATAAAGAGTGCTGTTTTCATCAGCTTCTAGAGAATATATCTCTAAATGTTCATGAGGGAATTTGTGGTTTATTTTATAGGCTAATTTTGAAGATACCAGAGCTTTTTTGTTTAAAAGCTTTACATTATTAATAACAAAATCTTTACTTAAGATCATACCAGCACATAAATCTATGCCTCTAATTTCAAGTCTTTCTTTCATGGTACACCTCGTTTCATGGTGATCTAATATGAATATATTATCAAATATAGATATTAATGTAAATGTTTTCCGGAAAAGTGATTAAAAAACAAGAATAGAGAAAAATCTTTGCAATACAGTTATTGGTTATTGTAAAAGAGAATGAAATAGAATAAAATATGAATATTAAGATTGTTTTTTTAAAATAAATTTCGTGTCTAATAACTGTGAGAGGTGATCTTTTTGGAAAAATTCACTAGAAACGGAAGAATATCTGCTATCACCAGAGTGTTATCTTCAAATCCAAATACTATTATTAACTATAATTATTTTTGTGAGCTCTTAAAAGGAGCAAAATCTACTATAAGTGAGGATATAGTCATAGTAAAGGATACTTTAAAGAGAATTGAATTTGGTGAAGTTGAAACTGTTGCTGGTGCAGCAGGGGGAGTAAAGTATATTCCAAATATAAGTGCTGAAGAAAAGAAGAGATTTGCTGAGGAACTCTGTGAGCTACTAAAGGATAAAAGCCGTGTTGTGCCAGGAAATTTTATATATATGACAGATATTATGTTTAATCCTAAAATTATAAGTACTGCAGGGATGATTCTAGCCTCCTGCTTTTATGATAAAGAAATTGATCATGTTGTTACCGTTGAAACAAAAGGTGTACCTTTGGCATATGAGGTAGCTAAGAATTTGGGAGTATCTCTTGTTACTGTGAGGAGAGAAAACAAGGTTACTGAAGGACCAACGGTTACAATTAACTACCTATCTGGATCATCTGGAAGAATACAAAATATGTCGTTAGCGAAAAGAAGCTTGAAAAAAGGGGCAAAATGTATTTTTATAGATGATTTTATGAGAGCCGGTGGTACTGCTACGGGTATTAAGGACCTGTTAAAGGAGTTTGAAAGCCAGCTTGTAGGTATAGGAGTTCTTGTGGATAATGTTGGCTCTGGAAGGAAGCTTGTGGAGGATAGAGTATCAATTCTAGATTTTCATTCTGTGGATGATGATGGAAGTATAAATATGACCCTGTCCTCATTGTATAAATAGTTAATATTGTTTAAAAAAAAGCAAAATTATTAATAATTATTTAATTTTTAAAAAATAATTATAAAAAAAGAGGAAAAGCGAAACAAATAGAGAAATAATATCATATCGTGATAACGCAACTTGGAGGTGTTTTTATGCAGATTACCGATGTAAGAATTAGAAAAATCGCTGCAGATGGTAAAATGAAAGCAATTGTATCCGTAACCTTTGATAATGAATTCGTAGTTCACGATATAAAGGTTATAGAGGGACAAAACGGTCTATTCATTGCTATGCCTAGTAGGAAAACTCCAGATGGAGAGTTTAAGGACATAGCTCACCCAATCAATACTACAACAAGAGAGAAGATCCAGGAATCTATTCTAAGCGAGTATGAAAAGGTTAAGAATGAAGAACTAGCTCCAAATGAAGAAACCGTAATAGGGTAAAAGAGAGATTACATCTCTCTTTTTTGCTGTGTAAATATATATTATAGGAAATAATACATATTTTAAGAGTAAAAGTATAATTGAAATAATACCTATGATAAAATATAATAGTAAAGAATAAAATTATGGGAAAAATTCTAAAATAATTAGAAATATTATTACAAAATAAACCAGAGGTGTTCAAATGTCTAATTGTGCTTTAATTTTGGCTGCAGGCCAGGGGAAAAGAATAAAATCAAAGCTTCCTAAAGTTCTTCATAAAGTTTGTGGCAAGGAAATGGTTAATCATGTTATTGATACTATGAGAGCTTCAGGTATTAATGATGTGAATGTCATAATTGGTAGAGGAGCTGAGGAAGTAAAAGATGCCACTGCTTCTAGGGAAGTACAATATTCTCTTCAGGCAGAGCAGCTAGGAACCGGTCATGCTGTTTTATGTGCTTCCGATTATCTTAAGGGGAGGAAAGGCACTGTTTTAATATTTACCGGAGACGCCCCATTAGTGAGAGTAGAGACTGTAAAAGAATTAATGGCTTATCATAAAGGGCAAGGAAATGCTGCAACTCTTTTATCTTCTATTATTGAAGATCCATCAGGTTATGGACGAATAGTAAGAGAGGGAGAAGAGGTAACTAAAATAGTAGAGCATAAGGACTGCAGTGAAATAGAGCTTAAAGTTAATGAAATAAATGCAGGGATGTATTGCTTCTCTATAGAAGATCTCCTTTCTTCCTTAAATAAGCTATCCAACAATAATGCTCAGGGTGAATATTATCTTACAGATGTAATTTCTATTTTAAAAAGGGAAGGTAAAAAGGTAGGGGCTGTACCTATAGCCTTCGAAGAAACAATAGGAGTAAACTCCAGAGCGGAGCTTGCTGTTACAGAAGAAATTTTAAGAAATAGAATAAACAAAAAGCATATGGATAATGGTATTACCTTAATTGATCCTAAAAGCACTTATATTGGTGCTGAGGTGCAAATTGGTCAGGACACTATAATTTATCCCAATAATGTACTGGAAGGAAAAACTATCATCGGAGAGGATTGTATACTATACCCTAATTGCAGAATATGTGATAGTATAGTAAAGGACAATGTAACCCTTCAAAGTTCCGTAGTTGTTGAAAGTGAAATCGGAGAGGGAAGCAGCGTTGGTCCTTTTGCCTATATAAGACCTGAAAGTAAAATAGGAAGAAATACAAAAATAGGCGACTTTGTAGAGATAAAAAAAGCATCTATAGGAGATGGAACGAAGGTTTCTCATTTAACCTATATAGGAGATGCAGAGGTAGGGGAAAATTGTAATTTTGGCTGCGGAACAGTAGTTGTAAATTATGATGGAACCAAAAAGTATAAGACGGTAATTGGGAATAATGCCTTTATTGGCTGTAATACTAATTTGGTTTCTCCTGTGGAAGTAAAAGATAACAGCTATATAGCTGCAGGGTCAACCATAACTAAAGAGGTGCCAGAGGGCAGCCTAGCCATTGCAAGAGCAAGGCAGGTTAATCTTGAAGGCTGGGTAGAGAAGAGAGGCTTATTTAAAAAGAAGGATAAATAAAATATTTAATCTTTACACTCACAGATAATCATATTATTGTGCAAGGAGGTTTCCATATTTATGATCACCCATGGAAAAAGCATAAAAATCTTTACTGGTAATTCACACCCACAGCTTGCTAAAGATATAGCAGGTATATTAGGAGTTCCACTTGGAGATGCTGAAGTAAGCACTTTTAGTGACGGCGAAATAAAGGTAGATATTAATGAAACTGTAAGAGGGGCAGACGTTTTTGTAGTTCAATCTACCAATCAACCGGTAAACAACAATCTTATGGAGTTATTAATAATGATAGATGCCTTTAAAAGGGCATCTGCAGGAAGAATAACAGCAGTTATTCCTTATTATGGCTATGCAAGGCAAGACAGAAAGGCTAAATCTAGAGATCCAATAACAGCTAAGCTGGTTGCAGATATAATAACCAGTGCTGGAGCAGACAGAGTTCTTACTATGGATCTTCATGCATCACAAATACAGGGGTATTTTAATATTCCTCTTGACCATCTTTTAGGAGCACCAATTTTGGCTAAGCACTTTATTCAGCAGAAGGGAATGCTTTCAAGAGAGGATGTAGTTGTAGTTTCACCAGATCTTGGCAGTGTTACTAGGGCTAGAAATTTTGCTGATAAGCTTCATGCGCCAATTGCAATAATAGATAAAAGAAGACCTAAGGCAAATGTTTCTGAGATAATGAATATTATTGGAGATGTAAAGGATAAGGTTTGTATATTGATAGATGATATGATTGATACTGCCGGAACTATTGCTAATGCAGCCAATGCATTGGCTGACTTAGGTGCAAAGGAAGTATATGCCTGCTGTACCCATGGAGTGCTTTCAGGACCAGCTTTTGAAAGAATAAATGAAAGCGCAATAAAGGAGCTTATAATGCTAAATACAATAAAGCTTCCAGAAATTAAAGATTTACATAAAGTAACCTCACTCTCCGTTGCTCCAATTTTTGCTGAGGCAATTAGGAGAATATATGATGATGTTCCATTAAGCAAGCTTTTTGAAAACAGTATATAAATTACAAATGAAGAAGTAGAAAGAGGGGGGCCTGAGGGTATCCCCTTTTCTTCATAGTTATAAATTATTTGTAACTTTTCAAAAAATCTATATAAAATATAGATGAAATTTGTTAAATTATTAATATACCTATTATTTACAAAAAGTTTTCTAAAATTAATTAGAGACTTTTTGATAATGATTATAAAAATATAAGGTGCCAAAAAGGAGAGAATATTATGGATGGAATACTAGGGAAAATATTAGTAATCGATGATGATGAAAATATTTGTGAAGTGATAAAAATGTATTTAGAAAGCTCAGGTTATGAAACAAGAGTTGGACATAACGGCAAAGTAGCACAGGAATTGTTTATGGATTATAAGCCAGATCTTGTCCTATTAGATGTCATGATACCAAGCATAGATGGGATAGATGTTTTAAAGTGGATAAGAAAGGAAAATGAAACACCAGTTATTATGCTAACAGCAAAGGGAGAAACCTTTGATAAGGTTCTTGCTTTAGAGCTTGGGGCTGATGATTACATAGTAAAGCCCTTCGAGCCAAAGGAACTTATAGCAAGAGTAAAGGCTGTTATAAGAAGGTATAATGTGGAGGTTGGAGTTAAGGAAGCTATAACTTATCCGGATTTAACAATAGATGTAAACTCTTATAATGTAACCTATAATGGTGATGAAATAAAAATGCCTCCTAAGGAATTTGAACTTCTTTATTATCTTGCTAGCAACAAAAATAGAGTTTTTACAAGAGAGCAGCTTTTATGTGAAGTTTGGGGTTATGATTATCCCGGCGATTCAAGAACTGTTGATGTACACATCAAAAGGCTTAGAGAAAAGCTGCATGGAGGAGCAAATTGGCAGCTAGAAACTGTTTGGGGCGTAGGATATAAGTTTGAGGTTAAATAGATGAGAAAAAACAGTTTGGTTTCTAAACTGTTAATAACCTTTACTGCTATTATTGCCTTTACTTTCATTATCATAGCTACAGTTTTATCTATATGGTTTGAGGATTATTACTTTGAACAGACACAATCTCTTTTAACTAATCAAAGTAAGCTTATAGATAATGCTATGCTTTCCTATTTTGAGAGTTCAGCTGATTCTGTGCTTATGAACCTTGAAGAGGTGCTTACTTTTGTATCTCAGTCTGCCAATGCAGATATTATAGTAACTGATAATAGTGGATATATTTTTTCTGTATCTGATGCAAATTATAGCAATTTAAGGTATTCTGCTTTAAACATAGACAGTGAGGATTTAGCTAAGATAGCCGATGGTAAAGCAATTGAAAAACGAGCAGCCTATGACGAAGTCTTTAATAGGAAATCCTATGTTTATATGAGACCTGTATTTCATGGTCAGTGGTTCAGTGGCGTGATATTCATGTCCATACCCTCTGAAGACATAAAGGCTCCTTTAAAAAAGGTCTATATAATAATATGGATTTCAGCTATTATGGCGCTTATAGGTTCAAGTATAGTAATATATTATTTTGCCCAAAGAATATTAATAGCTCCATTATCAAAAATAAACGTTGCGGCTAGGAAGATAACCAAAGGAGAAGTAGATAAAAGAGTATATATAGAATCAAATGATGAAATTGGTGAGCTAGCGGATTCTTTCAATACCATGGCAGATTCCCTTGCTGAAGTGGAGAAGAACAGAAGAGATTTTATATCTAATGTATCCCATGAGCTAAGAACACCTATTACCTCTGTAAGAGGCTTTGTTGCCGCAATCATAGATGGTGTAATACCTAAGGATAAGGAAAACTATTATATGAAAATAGTTTATGATGAGGTGACAAGGCTTAGCAGATTAGTAAATGAGCTTTTAGATTTATCTGCCATGGAGGCAGGTAAGCTTAGTTTAAAGATATCTGAGTTTGATATAAATGAAATTATAAGAATATGTGTAATTAATCTTGAACCTAAGATTAAACACAAAAAATTAGAAGTAGATGTTGTGCTTGAAGGAGACCATCTTTTTGTTCTAGGAGATAGAGATAGATTGATTCAGGTGGTTACAAATCTCACTGATAATGCTGTCAAGTATTCCAATGAAGGTGGTTATATTAGGGTAACTAGTAAGAGTAGGGGAAACAAGGCTTATATAAGTATTTATAATGATGGACCGGCTATTGGAGAAGAAGATATTAAAAATATATGGGATAGATTTTATAAAGCAGATAAATCAAGAACCAATAAAGTAAGCACGGGTCTTGGCCTTTCTATAGTAAGACATATATTAACACAACATGGTGAAGATATATGGGTAGAAAATAAAACCCCGGAAAAAGGAGTTACCTTTACCTTTACACTAAAGAAGAGATAGCACGAGCTAAGATATATAGGAGGTGCTTCATTGCAGGATAAGGACTCTAGGGACAGCCTTTGGGCATGGAAGGATGTTAACAAACAGCAAAAAAAGAAGAAGGCCGAGGGAGAAATTAAGTTTAAGCAGGATTCTAGAAAACAAAGGCTTAGTAACTTTATGAGAGTTCTAGGCTTAGTTGCTATAGCCATATTATCCGGCTTTATTTCCGCTTATTTTTTTGTATCTAATTTAGATAATATCACCATTACTGGTGGCTCAGGAGGTAGTGGTATAATCGAGAGAGATCCTACTTCTTCGGGTCTGCAGACAAGTTCCCTTTATAATATTGTTTTAAACATAGCACCGGCTGTAGTAGGTATCGGAGAAAGTGAAGAGGTCTTTAATAAGAATCCCTTAGAAAATACTAATAATTTATCTGGTTTTGTTGTAAGAAGTGATGGATATATAGTTACTAATTATCATGGAGTAGAAGGCTTAGAAAAAATATATGTTAAGCTTTCTGGTCATGGGTCAAAGCCAATGGAGGCAAAAATTGCAGGCTATGATAAAAATTCAGATATTGCCTTATTAAAGATAGATGCAAATAATCTCACTGTAGCAAAGCTAGGAGACATATCCACTTCAAAAATAGGAGATACGGTAATGGCTTTGGCTAATAGCGGTGGGGAAGATTATATAGGAACTGTTACCACAGGGATTATAAGTTCTATCAGTAAAAAAATGGAGATAGTTGATAGTAAGACTGATGAATTATCTGCATATTCATTATTACAGACAACCTTAACCATAAACAATTACAATGATGGAGCAATTATAGTTAATTTATCTGGAGAGATTATTGGAATAAATTCAAAAAGGATTAATGATAAATATAATGCCCAGGGATTAAGCCATGCTATATCCATTGGTGAAATAAGAAAAATTGTAGATTCTATTTTAAGCCATGGTGGAGTTAAGAAGCCTTCTCTAGGTTTTAATGGGGGGACTGTAACTCCAAAGACTGAAGGTGATATTGAAGGGGTTTATGTTCAAAGCGTAAGCCAGGATAACGGTGCATCAAAGGCTGGGATTAAGGCTACTGATATAATCATAGAGCTAGATGGAACTAAAATCACAAAGCTTGAGGATATTTATAGTATACTTGAAAGAAAAAAGGTAGGAGATCAGGTTAGCTGTAAGGTGTGGAGAAATGGTGAAATATTAGAGTTTACAGTAGAGCTTGGAGAAGCAAAGAGTTAAAATAAAATTTCTAATAATAAAGAGGCTTAATAGTCTCTTTATTATTTTATTGTTTTATTATATTATGATAAGTAGAACAAATATTCTATTTGTATGTTCAAAAAGATTTACTAGCTGAAAGGTTGGAAAGAAAATGTATGTAGTTGTTGGACTAGGAAATCCAGGCAAGGAATACGAAAATACAAGGCACAATGCAGGTTTTGAAGCTGTAAATGTGATTGCTAAGAAGTATAATATAGAGATAAACAGGATAAAATTTAAAGGTAGTATTGGTGAGGGCATTATAGAAGGGAAAAAGGTTATTTTATTAAAACCCTCTACGTATATGAATTTAAGTGGAGAGAGCGTAAGAGAGGTTATGGACTTTTATAAGCTTGATGCTAATGATATCATAATTCTCTATGATGATATAAGCCTAGAGGTAGGACGAATAAGATTAAGATCAAAGGGTAGTGCTGGAGGACATAATGGTATTAAGAGCATTATCTCACATTTAGGTGATGAGTTTCCTAGAGTTAAAATCGGAGTAGGTGCCCCTGAAAGAGATCTTGTACGTCATGTATTAGGTAAATTTTCAAAGGAAGAAGCTATCCTTATGGAGAAGTCTACTGAAAAAGCGGCAGAGGCGGCGATTTCAATAATTAAAGAAGGAATAAGCGAGGCTATGAATAAATATAATAGCTTTAAAGCAGAATAGCAGCTAATATGCTTTAGCTCCAGGTCAGAGGGCTAAAGCATATTACTATGCCTTTTTTCTATTATTAATAGCAAGAGAGCAATAACTAAGGTGGTGAATATATGCGATTACAGGGATTAATGAATCCGCTGAAAAAAAGTGATGATTTTAAAGAATTAAAGAATGCTATAGAAGGGGGATATTTCCCCGTAGGTGTTTACGGAACATCAGAATCTGCCCGTTCCTACATAATAGAATCTATATTTGAAGAAATAGATAAGCCTCTTTTTGTCTTTACCCATAGTGATATGGAGGCAAAAACTCTTTATGAGGACTTATCTCTTTATATAAATGAGGTGTACTATTTTCCTGCAAAGGAAGTGGTTTTTTATAATATAGATGCCATTTCAGGGGATTTAAGGTGGGCAAGACTTAAGGTTATTAAGGAAATGCTTAAGCCAGGGAAGAAAATAATTGTTTGTTCTATAGATGCCCTAGCATCTTCCTACACTCCTAAGGAGCTTTTTGAGAGCCATAGCTTTACTCTTAGACTTGGAGATGTAATAAGCTTTAAGGATATGAGTGAAAGACTCATTGAAGCAGGTTATGAAAGAATGGATATGGTAGATGGAAAGGGACAATTCTCTTTAAGAGGTGGAATTATGGATGTTTATCCTCCTAATTCATCTACTCCTTACAGACTTGAGTTATTTGATGATGAAATTGATTCAATAAGAAGTTTTAATATAGAAACTCAAAGAAGCATTGATAAAATAGAGGAGATAGACATATTTCCCGCAAAAGAGATTATTTTAAATAAGTCGGTGATAGAAGGTGCTTATAACAGAATCAGCGAGGAATTAAGGGAGTTTTCTGATGGTCATAAGGGTGCTAAGGACAAGGATATAGTTACAAAGCTTAAGACCATTGTGAAAGGAAACCTAGAAGCCTTAAGAGAAACCTGGTCCTTTGAGTCAATGGACAGCTACCTTCCATTCTTTTTTGAAAATAATAGCACCTTATTAGATTACATGGCTGATGCCTTTGTTATAGTAGACGATAGTAAAAGAAGCTCAGGAAAGTTAGATAGTACCTATTATGAGTTTCAGGAAAACTTTAAATCCTTCCTAGAGAAAGGAGATATACTTCCCTCTCAAGGAAAGCTTCTTTTTCCTAAGGATCAGGTTATAGAGGACTTAGAGGGGAGACAAACGATTGTTTTAGATACTTTAGCTAGGTCTTCAAAATTCTTACCTCCTAGAAAGCTTGTTAGTTTCTCTGAGATAACACTTCATAGCTATCAAGGACAACTGGAGCTTCTTATTGAGGATATCAAGGATAAGAAAGCAAAGGGCTATAAGACACTTATACTTTCAGGAACAAGACCAAGAGGGGAAAGACTTGTAGACACTTTAAGAGATAGGGGAATAGAAAGTGTTTATAAAGATATTGTTCAGGACATTGCGCTCGGACAGGTAGTGATAACCTTTGGAAACCTAAATAAGGGCTTTGAGTTTCCTGAGCTTAGGGTTTGCGTTATTTCTGATAAGGAGGTTTTCGGAGAGTCAAAGAGAAAGCCTAAGAGGAAGCTTGGAAACAAAAAAGGCGTTGGTAAGATTAAAAGCTTTGCTGAGTTAAAGCCTGGTGACTATGTGGTTCATGTTAACCATGGAATAGGTGTTTATAAAGGAATAAAACAGATAGAAGTACAAGGACACAAAAGGGATTACTTAGATATTGAATATGAAAAGAATGACAAACTCTATGTACCTGTAGAGCAGCTAGACCTTGTGCAAAAATATATTGGTGGAGAAGGAAAGTCACCTAAGATTAACAAGCTAGGTGGTAGCGAATGGAGTAAAGCAAAGGCTAAGGTAAAAAGATCCATAAATGAGATTGCAGAAGATTTGGTGAAGCTCTATGCCTCAAGAAGTACTGTAAAGGGCTATAAATTTTCCAAAGATACAGAGTGGCAAGGCCAATTTGAGGATGAATTTCCTTATGAGGAAACTCCAGATCAGCTAACCTCCCTGGAGGATATAAAAAAGGATATGGAATCAGATAAACCAATGGACAGACTTCTTTGTGGAGATGTTGGTTATGGTAAGACAGAGGTAGCCCTGAGGGCGGCCTTTAAAGCAGTAATGGATGGGAAACAAGTGGCTCTTTTAGTTCCTACAACAATACTGGCAGAACAGCATTATAATACCATGAAAAAAAGATTTTCAGATTTTCCTATTAAGGTGGATATGATAAGCCGGTTTAGAACTGCTGCCCAGCAGAAAAGCACTTTAAGGGCACTAAAGGAAGGAAATGTAGATATACTTGTAGGTACACATCGCTTGGTATCTAAGGATATACAGTTTAAGGATTTAGGCCTCTTAGTTGTAGATGAGGAGCAGCGTTTTGGTGTAGCACAAAAGGAGAAGATGAAGGAGCTTAAAAAGAATGTAGATGTCCTTACCCTAAGTGCAACGCCTATACCAAGAACACTTAATATGTCTCTCACAGGAGTAAGAGATATAAGCGTTATTGAAACCCCTCCAGAGGAAAGATATCCTATTCAGACTTATGTAGTAGAGTTTAATGAACAGCTCATAAGAGATGCGGTGCTTAGAGAAATTAATAGGGGAGGTCAGGTGTATTTTGTTTACAATAGGGTTGAAGAAATAAAGAATATGGCTGGTATTCTTCAGAACCTTATACCGGAGGCACGAATAACTGTAGCTCATGGTCAGATGAGTGAGAAGGAGCTAGAAAGGGAAATGCTTGCCTTTATGAACAAGGAATACGATGTGCTCCTTTGTACAACTATTATTGAAACAGGTATTGATATACCTAATGTAAATACCATGATAGTTAACGATGCAGATAAGCTTGGTCTGTCACAGCTTTATCAGCTTAGAGGAAGGGTAGGAAGATCAAATAGAATAGCCTACGCCTATTTCGTTTATAAGAAGGATAAAATCCTCACGGAGGTGGCTGAGAAGAGACTAAAGGCGCTTAAGGATTTTACAGAGCTTGGATCAGGCTTTAAAATTGCCATGAGAGATTTGGAGATAAGAGGGGCTGGAAATATGATGGGTTCAGCACAGCATGGACACATGGCCTCTGTAGGTTATGATCTATATTGCAGAATGCTTGAGGATACAGTAAAGCTCATCAAAGGAGAAATTGATAGTGAACCTGTAGAAAGCACTGTAGATTTAAAGCTGGATGCATATATACCAGGACAATATATCGAGGATGAGGTACAGAAGATAGAGGTATATAAAAAGATTGCAGCCATAGAAAATAAAGATGATTTTATGGAGGTTAAGGAGGAGCTAGAGGATAGATTCTCTTATATTCCAAATAGTGTTTATAACCTCATGGATATAGCCTATATAAGAAGCAGAGGCAAGCTTCTTGGCATTGAGGAGATAAAGGAAAGACCAATGGAGGTTCTCTTTCAATTTGAAAGCAGGGCTAGAGCTGATCAAAGTTTGTTCAAGGCTCTTTTAGAAAGATATCCAAGAAAGATTATTTTTAAGTTTGGAGATAAACCTTCCTTTGCATATAAATTAAATGAGCTTAAAAGAGAGGAAATGCTTGGCACATTTAAGGAGCTTTTAGAGTTTATGATTGAAACAAATGAGCATAAAGAAAATTAATTTGAAATTAACCTTATATATTGATATACTTAACTAGTATTTTAATTGGAAAATCATCTAACCTAATATAAATTCTTTCCGTCCTTTTTGGCGGTAAAGAAATACTTACAGAAGCGGGGGAAATTAAGTGAGAAAATTAAAAGTATTAGCAAGCGTTGCGTTGGCTGGGGTAATGGCAATATCCTTATCAGCTTGTAAATTAGTAGAAAAGACACCAGAAGCTATACAAAAAACTGTTCTTGCCAAGGTTCAGGATGTAAAGATAACTAAGGCTGAGTTAGACGAGAGAATGGCTTCTATAGATAGCTACCTAGCTCAACAATATGGAGAAAATTTTCTAACAGATAAAAATGCTAAGGAGCTTTATTTAAATTATCAGAAGCAGTACTTAGATACCTTAGTTACAGAGCAGGTGCTTCTCAAAAAGGCTACGGAGTTAAACCTTGTGCCTGATCAGGAGACCCTTGATAAAGAGATTCAAGAAAAGCTAGCAGAGATTAAAGGAATGTATGACAATAATGAGGAGCAATATCAGGCGGCTTTAAAAGCTTCTAACCTTAATGATGTTACAGTGCTAGATTATTTAAAAGAGCAAATACTGATGACCAAGGTTTTAGACGAAATCTTTAAGGATGTTAACATAACTGATGAAAAGATTCAAAAGCACTATGATGACAATATAGCAAAATATACTACAGGTCCTGGAGCAACCCTTGCTCATATTTTAGTTGCCGATGAGGAAACTGCTAAAACAGTTAAAGCTAAGATAGATGAAGGAGCTTCCTTTGAGGATATGGCTAAGGAATATGGAACTGATGGTACAGCTAGTAGCGGTGGAAGCTTAGGTTATTACGATTATCATACTACTGAATTAGATGCAGATTTTATGGCTGGTGCTAAGACTTTAAAAGAAGGAGAAGTTTCCGGCCCTGTTAAAACCCAATTTGGATATCATATAATTAAGGCTACAGACCTTAAAACTGAAGCAGTAGTTACTCCTTTGGATGAAGTAAAGGAGGAAATTAAGACAGAGCTTCAAGAAACAGAGGAAAATGCAATCTACACTGAAAAGCTAAAAGCTTGGAAGGAAGAAATGAAGGTTAAGGTATATACAGAAAAATTAGAAGAACTATTAGAACAATAAAAAAATAGGGCCTATACTCCTTGAATCGATAGATTTTGGAGTATAGGCTTTTTTTTATTCATTATTTTACCTAGAAAGAAATAAAAAGAGCAAATGTGTATAAAATTTCATATACATCAAATAATACTAGTACAGTGATTTATTACATTGACCAGGTTAAGGAGGAATGGCTGATCTATGAAAGCTACAGGGATTGTTAGACGTATTGATGACTTAGGAAGAGTAGTAATACCTAAAGAAATAAGAAGAACCTTAAGAATAAGAGAAGGAGATCCTCTTGAAATATTTACAGATAGAGAAGGAGGAGTGATTCTAAAAAAGTATTCTCCTATTGAGGAACTTACAGATTTCTCAAGAGAATATGCAGAGGCTTTACAGCAGACTATTGGACATATTGTGTTAATAGCTGATAAGGATGCAATAATTTCTGTAAGCGGTGCATCAAAAAAGGACTATGCTGAAAAGAAAATTAGCAAAGACCTTGAAGAGATAATAGAAGGAAGAAAAACTGTACTTCTAGGAGAGGGAGGCGCTAAAGTAATTCCTGTGTACAGTGAAGAGGAGGGAGAAGATAAATATACTAATCAGGTTATATCGCCTATAATTGCTGAGGGTGATGCTATAGGAGCGGTACTTATTGCAAGCAAGCAGCCAGGAGAAAAATTAGGCGAACTAGAAACAAAGCTTGCAGAAACCGCTTCAGTTTTTTTAGGAAAACAGATGGAACAATGATTACACAGACTTAGAAGGTTTTTTCATTAATTGGTATAATACCTCCGTATTTTAAATAAAGATTATTATTACCTATATAATACGGAGGTATAAAATGAAAAAACAATCTTTAATTAAAGGAACAATTATACTAGGCACCGCAGGAGTCTTTGCTAGATTTTTAGGGATTTTTTTTAGGTTACCTTTAATAATGCTCATTGGCGACGAAGGGGTAGGTTATTATCAGATGTCTTATCCTTTATATATGTTTCTGGTAGCAGCAGCAACAGGGGTTCCAGTAGCTGTATCAAAAATGGTATCAGAAAAAAATGCTTCTGGTGATATGGAAGGAGGTCTAATTGTACTAAAAGAAGCATTAAAACTTATGGCTATACTTGGTACAGGCCTTTCTCTTATACTTTTTTTCTTTGCAGGTATTATAGTAGATATTTTAAAATGGGATATAAAATCTTATTATTCCCTTATTGGTGTTTCAATGGCACCAATGCTCATCTATATAATGGATGCCCTTAGAGGTTTTTTTCAGGGGCAGCAAAATATGAATCCTTCTGCAATTTCCCAAATAATTGAACAGATAGGACGAGTGGTAGTGGGAGTGGGACTAGCATTCCTTCTATATCCTAAAGGAATAGAATACTCTGCAGCTGGGGCAGCCTTTGGAGCGGTAGCCGGAGGCTTATTAGGAAATATCTATCTAATTGGTAAATATATTTCTTTTAGACAAAGCCATAAAATGCCAAAGGTTACTGGAAGCTCTGAGGTAATGAGCAGGTTATTAAAGATTGCAATTCCCATATCTCTTGGAGCTGCAGCTTCCAGTATAATGGGACTTATTGACTCAGCATTAGTTCCTCAAAAGCTATTAGAGGGAGGCTTTAGCAAGGTGGAAGCAACGGTTCTTTTTGGACAGATGACTGGTAAAGCTTCTGTACTCATTAATATACCCTTAACCCTTTCTGTGGCTCTTAGTGCTGCCATAGTCCCTATTATAGCTGAGGCTTATTCTCTTAGAAAAAGGGCTGAATATGAGCATAAGATTGATGTTGCCCTAATGCTTTCAGCTGCAATAGCTCTTCCTTGTACCTTGGGACTATATTTTATGGCCTATCCTATATTAGATTTGGTTTTCTTTGGGAAAAGTGAAGGATACCTTATTTTAAAGTATCTATCCTTAAGCTTACCTTTTATAATTGTTGCTCAAACTACTACCTCCATATTACAGGCATCAGGATATTATATTAAGCCTGTAATAAATCTTCTCATAGCCTGTGTGCTGAAGGTTTTACTTACTTGGTTATTGGTTCCCATACCAACTTTAAATATCTATGGAGCGGTTATAGCATCTATAGCTTCTTATGGACTGGTTTCCTATGTTAATCTGAGAGATATGAAGAAAAAGCTAAAAACCTCAATAGATAGTTATAAAATCTTTATTAGGCCTGCATATGCAGCGGTAATTATGACTGCTGGAGTTCTTTTCTCCTATGGGAGGCTTCTGCATATAGGAGTATCTTCAAGAATGGGTTGCGTCATATCTGTGTTTATAGGTATTATTATATATGGGATATTTATAATGGTTTTTGGTGTTGTTGAATATGGATATGTAACGAAAAAGTTTAATAAGAGAAAATAAAAAAGAAAACATTATGATGAATAAGGAGGAAGCCTATGTTAAATATTATCGGACTGGGACCCGGCTCTCCCGAGGCTCTTACCCTAGGTACTATGAAACTTCTAAAAAGCTCAAAAAACATATTTTTAAGAACCGCAAAGCATCCTACCATTAGCTTTTTAAAGGAGGAAGGTATAGAATACTCCACCTATGATTATGCCTATGATAGTTTTAATAGCTTTGACGAAGTTTATGAGCATATAGCACTGGATATAATCAAAAGGTATAAGGAAGAGGGAAACTTTGTTTATGGAGTACCAGGGCATCCCTTAGTGGCAGAAAAATCTGTGGAGCTTCTTATAAAAATGGCTAAGGAGGAGAATATTGAGATTAATGTTGTCCCTGCTGTAAGCTTTATAGATGCGGTTCTAGAAGCCTTGAACCTTGATCCTATTAAAGGGATGAAACTTATTGATGCTTTTGATATAGGAAATCAAATTCCTGATAAACGGGTAGGTACTGTAATTACTCAAGTATATAATCATTTTATTGCATCGGAGGTTAAGCTAAAGCTCTTAGAATTCTATAAGGATGAAACAGAAATTTTCTTTGTAAGGGCTGCTGGAATTAAGGGAGAAGAGAGTATAAGAAAAATAAAGCTCTATGAGCTTGATTGGCAGCAAGATGTTGATTACCTCACCTCCTTATATATACCAAAGGATCCTGAAGGTAATAGAGATTTTTACAGCTTTGTGAAGATAATTGAAACCTTGAGGGCTCCAGGGGGATGTCCATGGGATAGAGAACAAACTCATGAAAGTCTCAAGAAAGGTCTCATCGAAGAATGCTATGAAGTTATAGAAGCTATTGATGCTAATAATGAAGAAATGCTCATAGAGGAATTGGGAGATGTGCTGCTTCAGGTGGTTTTTCATGCTTCCTTAGGTAATGAGGATGGCTATTTTAATATAAATGATGTCATTGAAGGCATATGTGAAAAAATGATCTACAGACATCCCCATGTTTTTGGAGATGTAGAGGCACCCACCTCTAAGGAGGTTCTTAAAAACTGGGATGCTTTAAAGAGAAAGGAACAGGGCTTTGAAAGCACTACAGAGGAGCTTGCCCATATTGCAAGAAGCCTTCCTTCAATAATGAGAGCTGAAAAGGTACAAAAAAAGGCTGCTAAGGTTGGTTTTGATTGGGATAATGTAGAAGATGCCTTAAATAAAATTTTTGAAGAGGCAGAAGAACTTAAAGATGTATATAAATTACAAAACAAGGCAAAAATACTAGATGAAATGGGAGATTTATTCTTTGCGGCAGTAAATACCTGCAGATTTTTAGGAATTGATGGAGAAGAAGCTCTAAATAATACCACAGATAAATTCATTCGTAGATTTTCATATATTGAGGAAGAAGCAAAGAAACGCGGTAAAGTCCTTGAGGATATGAAGCTATCAGAGATGGATTTGTTGTGGGAAGAGGCAAAAAAAGAAGAAAAAAACTAAAAATAAGAAGGAATTTTGTTAAAAGTGGAGAATATATATTCTATCAACAATAGTAGCTCTAATTTTTCCTGTACATTATAGGATTTTAGGGACAGAGTATAAAGGATAGAAATTTATAAAGAAGCTCTAAAATAGCACCTTTAAATGTCTAATTCCTACAATAATTACTATGCACCTTTAATTATTTAGTGTATAATAGGAGAATGAAATTATAGAACTACATAATCAACTAAAGGATTAAAAATTCAATAACTCAATATAAGGAGGATGTTACTGTGAATAAAGCAGAATTAATTTCAAGTATTGCTGAAAAGAGCAAATTATCAAAGAAGGACGCTGAGGTGGCTTTAAAGGCTGTTATAGAAAGCGTTGAAGAAGCTCTTGAAAATGGTGAGAAGGTACAGTTAGTTGGATTTGGAACTTTTGAAACTAGAGAAAGAGCTGCTAGAGAAGGCAGAAACCCAAGAACTAAGGAAACAATAACTATTCCTGCATCTAAGGTACCTGTTTTTAAAGCTGGTAAAGAATTTAAAGATAGAGTTAATAAGTAATATCTATCTTAAAAGGCTATCTAATAATAGAATTGTTTTTCTATTATTAGAGGCCTTTTTTACTTTTTTGAATTTCTTTATAGGTTATCTTTCTCAAGTTAATTTTAGAATTTCTTAATTTAATAATGAAATTTTAGTCTATACTATAATTACTAAGAGAAAGGCATATAGAAAGGATAGATGATATGGACGCAGCACTTTTAGCAGAATACCTCGACAGTTATGGAATAATAATAGTCTTTATAATAGTATTTTTAGAATATCTAAATCTTCCGGGCTTGCCTTCAGGAATTATAATGCCTATGGCGGGGGTTTGGGCATCTAAAGGAGAAGTAGGGTTTATAACAGTAGTCATTCTTACTTTAATTGCAGGTCTTTTAGGAAGCTGGGTCCTATATTTCATTGGAAGAATAGGGGGAGAATATCTCCTTAAAAAATATTTAGCAAAGTTTCCTAAGCAGGAAAAAATTATAGATAAGAATTTTCGATTCCTTAGAGAAAAAGGGAGTATAGGAGTCTTCGTGGGAAAGCTTATACCCATGGCAAGAACGCTTATATCTATTCCTGCAGGGGTACTTAAGATAAATTTTTTAAGCTTTACAATAAGCTCGGCTTTAGGCATATTATTTTGGAATACTGCCTTCATAAGTGCGGGATATTTTATTGGAGAAAGTATTTTTAATAAATTTTAGTAGGGGGAAGAGAAAATATAACCCTTAAACAATTAGCTTGTTATAGAGAAATTATTATATTATATTAAAGATATAATGAAGGTTAGAAGAGAAAAGGAGCATCATTATGAGACTGGATAAATATTTAAAGGTATCTAGAATAATAAAAAGACGTACAGTAGCTAAGGAAGCCTGTGAAAGTGGTAGAGTTAGTATCAACAATAAAGTTGCTAAGGCTGGAACTGATTTGAAAGAAGGGGATATCATAGAGATAACCTTTGCAAATAAAAAGCTTAAGGCTAAAGTACTTAACCTTTCAGATCATGTACGAAAGGAAGCTGCCTCCACTATGTATGAAATTCTAGAGGGGGAAGAAGATACAGAGGAATAATAAGGGCGCAGAAAGTATATAAATACTCTTCTGCGCCTTTCCTATTTTTTTTGTTATATACCTATAATTTTATTCATATATTGATATAGGAGTAAATAGGAGGTTTAGACATATGGAGGCAAAGAAGGAAATAAAGACCGAGGAAAAAAAGAGCAGCATGATGCTAGAAAATAGAAAGAAGCTTTCTCTTAATGGAATCATTGAGGTTATAAGCTTTGATGAAGAAAAAATACTTTTAAATACCTGCCTTGGGACGCTTACTATAAAAGGCAAGGAGCTTAAGATGAATAAGTTAGATGTTCAAAATGGTGATATATCCATAGCTGGAACAGTAGACTCCTTCGCTTATAGTGGTCTTCAACCTAAAAAGGATAATGAAGGGATACTTAAAAAGCTCTTTAAGTAGGTGAAATAAATGGTAATACCTTTAAGTATGCAGTTTAGAATAATATTATTTAGCTTTTTGGCAGGATTAGTTACCGGCTTTATTTTTGATATTTACAGAATAATTAGAGGGAAAAAAGTATTAAAGTACATAGTATTTATTGAAGACTTGCTTTTTTGGATACTTTGTTCTTTAATTATATTTGTGTTTTTACTATATACACAGTTTGCTATACTTACAGTGTATGTATATGTATATCTAATCTTAGGTATAATATTTTACCTGTGGTTCTTTAGTAAGTTTTTTTTAACAGCAGAAAGGTTTATTGTGGAATTTATAGTTAAATTTATAAGAGTAGCAATAAAATATTTATTGTACCCTTTTAAGTTAATTTTTTATAAAAATAACAAAGTATAAAAAATAAGCTTGAATTAAAGTCTAATTCATTTTAAAATAAACATGAGGTAGAATATATTTTTATACATTAGGAAGTGATAAGCTATGATAAGAAGGGGAGCTATAAAAAACTATATAATAGGCTTCATGCTGGTGATATTAGCTTATAATGTGATTAACCAGAGAATAGCTATGAATAGGATACAAAAGGAATATAGTGCTAAGCAAGAAGAGCTTAGACTATTACTTATGGAAAACGAAAAGCTTACAGAAGAAGTTAAGGCTTCAGAAACAGATCCTTCCTACATGGAGAGACTTGCAAGGGAAAAGCTTGGGTTTATAAAACCTGGCGAAACTACAATTGTTGATACCCCAGAAGGCTCTCAAGAACAATAGCGCTATGGCTTGATATTATATAACATATATTATTATTTAAATTTTTTAAGGAGGAATCTTTTTAACATGACCTTAGTGGCAGGAAACATTTTAGAAGGTACAGTGGTTAACATCACTAATTTTGGTGCATTTGTAGAAGTGGAGGGTAAAACAGGACTAGTCCATATATCTGAAGTAGCAGATACCTTTGTTAAGGACATAAGGCTACATCTGAAGGAACAGGATAAGGTAAAGGTAAAGGTCATATCTATTGATGATAATGGTAAAATAAGTCTTTCAATAAAGCAAGCCAATATCAAAAAGAAATCAGTAAAGCCTGCTGAATTTGATTGGAATAATGACAAGAAGGGTAATAATGCTAATAACTTTGAAGACATAATGTCTAAGTTTTTAAAGGATAGTGAAGAAAGACTTCAAGATGTTAAAAAACACCAGGATATTAAAGGTGGAAAAGGCTATAGCAGAAAGAATTTAGGTTAATAAGAACATCTAGAATATTCGGCCTCTTACGAAAGTAAGAGGCTTATTATTATTTTATTGATATATGGAATTAATTACTAAAATTATCCATATAATTTATTTATGAAAATCAGTTGACAGTATAGGGAACATGTTTTATAATAAAACTTGTCGCTAGAGATGGTGGCATGCTGAAGTGGCGGAACTGGCAGACGCACAGGACTTAAAATCCTGCGGTGCTTAAACACCGTACCGGTTCGATTCCGGTCTTCAGCACCATAATATCGCGGGATGGAGCAGTTGGTAGCTCGTCGGGCTCATAACCCGAAGGTCGAAGGTTCAAGTCCTTCTCCCGCAACCATTATTTTAAAAATAAATATGGCGGAATAGCTCAGCTGGCTAGAGCATTCGGTTCATACCCGAAGGGTCGTAGGTTCAAGTCCTATTTCCGCTACCATATTGCTGAAGTGGCGGAACTGGCAGACGCACAGGACTTAAAATCCTGCGGTGCTTAAACACCGTACCGGTTCGATTCCGGTCTTCAGCACCATAATATCGCGGGGTGGAGCAGTTGGTAGCTCGTCGGGCTCATAACCCGAAGGTCGCAGGTTCAAGTCCTGCCCCCGCAACCATTATTTTAAAAATAAATATGGCGGAATAGCTCAGCTGGCTAGAGCATTCGGTTCATACCCGAAGGGTCGTAGGTTCAAGTCCTATTTCCGCTACCAAGTAAGAAGCTTCTATTTTTCAGAAGCTTTTTTTGTTGCGTTTAATGTATTTTATATAGATCTATAGAATTTTATATGGTGTATAGAATATGTTTTATGGTGTATAGAATATATGTTTTATGGTGCGTATTTTATACGGTGCATAGAATGTATTTTGTATGGAGCATAGAATGTATTTTGTATGGAGCATAAGCATGAAGCTGCAGGGTGTATAATAATGTAATAATTAGGTGGATAAATTTTTTATGCTAAAAATTTATCTCCATAAACCTAAGGATATCTAACTATACCGACAGGAAGTAAGTTATACACAAAGAAGAGATAATTATCCACATATTACCAAAATAGCTATTAAAATAAGGGAGTGTATCTGTGGATAAAATAGTTATTCTTAAAGTGTAGGCATTTATTAGAAGTAAAATAATTGACAAAGTAAGGTGGCAAAAGCTAAAAATAAGAAAATACTGTCCGAAGAAAAATAAATTCTCCCCAATATAATTACATATATTACCAATTATAATTGCTATAATTTATTTACTTTTAGATGAACTATAGTAGGGGGTAATTAAATGCAGTATGGGGTTGAATATGGTACTTATAAGAGGGTGCAAAAGGATAAAAAGGCAGAGGTAATAGAAGGCGGTGGAGCAGCCTTTAGAATTATTGTATACATGATAATGGCTCTGCTCATTAGCAGAGTCAAGCTTATAAATGATATTGCGCCTTTTGGTTTAGCTTTTTTATCAGCAATAACACTATCAAAGGAAAATAAGGGGATAATTTCATCCTCAGTTGGTACATTGATAGGTTATATCACCTTAATAAATACTCTTCCTGACGTGGCTCTTTATCTTGTTTATACTATTACTATTGGTGCCTATGGCTATGTGGCAAAGATTCTTCCAAGAAAAATCAGACTCATTCTTCTCTTTACACTCATAGCCCTTGAAGGAATTCTTTATAATTATATAGTAAGCAGCTATAGTCTAGGGGTAAATGTTGTAGATACTCTCATTCACACTGCGGTAATAATACCTATTTACTATGTTTTTAAATATGCCATAGGCTGCTTTCAGGAGCTAAATACTAAGCATCTCTTTAATAATGAGGAGATTATAAGTATGGCCATATTGCTATCTGTGGCTATTTCAGGACTTGGAGGTATATCACTCTTTAATATAAGCATAAGAAACATAGTGGCTCTTTCAGTAGTGCTTATAATAGCTTATGTTAATGGTAGCTCCATAGGAGCTGCAGCGGGAATAGCTGGAGGGATAATACTTGGAATATCTTCTGGGAATATGCATATATTCGTAAGTGTTTATGGAGTTTGTGCTTTTATAACGGGGCTATTTAGGGATACAGGAAAGCTTTTGGCATCCTTAGCTTATATGGTGGTTTTTGCTATATTAAAACTATATGCAAATATAGGAGAGGAATTTAATCTTATAGAGGCTGCTATAACTGCCTTGCTTTTTTTGGCTATCCCCCAAAGAATATATAACTCTCTTGCCTTAGAGCTTGATTGGGAAAAAAAGCAAAATATAATTAATGAAGGGCACCTTACTAAGGTGAAGGAAGTACTTACGGAAAGGCTTAAGGGGTTTAATGATATATTAAATTCTATGGCCGGTGTATTAAATGGCTTCATGGAAAATGATAAGCTGCTTCTAAAAAGCAAGAGCAGTGGACTCATTGAGAATTTAGCAGATAGGGTATGCGGAAGCTGTGATATGCGTCATATTTGTTGGAAAAGAGAATTACACAACACTTACATGGCTTTTGGCGAGCTTATAGAAAATTATTATAATAAGAGCTATAAAGTACCCAAGGAAATTGAGAAGAAATGTGTTAAACGGAGTAACCTCACCAAAGAGGCTGAAAGCATTGTAAATTCTCATATAATAAATGAAATGTGGAGAAATAGACTGATAGAGGGAAGAAAGCTTCTATCCTCTCAGATTAATGGTATGTCCTCTACTATTGGAGAAATAGTAAGAGACTTTGATAGTGAGGTTACCTTTAATCACGAGGTAGAGAAGAATCTTGTAAGAGCATTAAGCAAGAGTGATATTAAGTATTCTGATGTATTCTGCTTTTCAGATAAAAAGGGAAGGCTTAATATTCGTATATCCATGGAGGTTTGTGAAGGAGGACAAGCTTGTGTTAAAAAGCTCCTTCCATTAATTAATCAAAGTGTAAATAAAACTATGTGTGTAAGCGGTGAGGGCTGCAGCATACAAGGGGAAAGCAATAAATGTACAATTGTTTATGAGGAGACCCCTAAATATCACATTGCAACCTATGCAGCCATAGCCTGTAAGAGTGGAGAAAGTTATATAGGTGATAGCTATAGCTACGGAAGAACCAAGGAAGGTAACTATGTAACAATAATCAGCGATGGTATGGGATCTGGAGCTGATGCTGGTAAAGATAGTAGAGCAGCAGTGGAGCTTGTAGAAAAGTTTCAAGAGGCTAGTTTTAACAGTATTTCTGCCATTAACACAGTAAATTCTATAATAAGCATGAGATTTGATGAAGAGGAGAAATTTACAACTCTGGATTTAAATAATATTGATTTATATACTGGGGTGGGGGTGTTTATGAAGGTAGGAGCCGCTGCAAGCTATGTTAAAAGTGGAAAGAATGTGGAGGAGATTAAATCTAAAACTCTTCCCATGGGTGTATTAGATAAGCCTGATGTGGATATAATTCAAAGGAGATTTAAAAATGGGGATATAATAGTTTCTATAAGCGATGGTATTTTAGACCTTCACTGTAAAGGCTACAGCAGTAACTGGCTTTACGACTTTTTAAAGGAAACCAAGGAAGCTAATCCAAAAGAGCTTGTAAATGACATATTAGAGAAGGCTAAGGAGCTGTCTGGAGGAAAGACTAAGGATGATATGACGGTTCTAGTGTCAAAGGTTTACGGAATATTTAACTAGATTTTAAAAAATATCCGGTATTAATACAAATGCCGGATATTTCTTTGTTATGAACACAATTTATACTAATTAGATTAATTTTACCTATAAGTATTTCCGTATTGTGTTATAATAATATAATTGAAATTGCAAATATATAATGGATGTGTTGAAATTTGATTAATAAAGTAGCAGATTATATAATGAACCATTCTATGATAGAATCTGGTGATAAGGTACTTATAGCTCTATCAGGGGGACCGGATTCTGTATGTCTGACCCACCTTCTATATACCCTTCAGGAAAAGCTTAAGGTTCAGCTCTATGCTGCCCACTTAAATCACTGTATAAGGGGAGAAGAGGCTGATAAAGATGAGGAATTTGCTAGAACCTTTGCTCATAGCCTTAATATACCCTTCTTTACTAAGAAGGTTGATGTGATAGCTCTTGCTGCTAAAAGGGGAATATCTCATGAAATGGCTGGAAGAGAAGCTCGATATAGCTTTTTTAATGAGCTTTTGTCAGAGCATTCTCTAGATAAAATAGCTCTTGCCCATAATGCTAATGATCAGGCAGAAACCATTCTTATGAGAATAATGCGGGGAACAGGAGCTGAGGGGCTAGTTGGTATTAGACCAGTAAGGGAAGATAGATTTATAAGGCCAGTTCTTTGCCTTACTAGAGAAGAAATAGAAGACTACTGTAAAGTACATAATTTAAGCCCTAGAACAGATAAAAGCAACCTAGAAGAGATATATACTAGAAATAAGATTAGGCTAAAGGTCATTCCATATATAAGAGAGAATTTCAATAGTGAGATAATTTCTGCTTTAAATCGTTTAGGTGAGTTGATGTGGGAGGATAATGATTATATAATATCTGAGATGGGTAAGTATAATAAGCTATACAGCTATGTAACCTCTACAGAAGTACACCTTAAAAAGGAAGCCTTTAACTTACACAAGAGTATATTATCAAGGCTTATAAGAGAAAACTATTCTTTGATTTCTGGCAGTAAATTAAATTTAGATAGGGATCATATAGAAGCTGTTATAAGGCTTTGGGGTCAAGGAACTGGAAGAAATCTTAATTTGCCTGGTGGCATAAGGGTCACTAACCGTTATGGAGATTTATATTTTATTAAAGAAAAGCTCACAAAAGAAAAAAGTAAGCTTACCTTCAAAATATTAGATAAAATACAGGAGATTGAGACAGCTTCAAATAGAGAGCTTAGCTACAGCTTCCCAGACTTTAAAATCAAACTAAGCTTTAAGCTCATAGAAAACTCAAAGGGAATAAACCTAAAGAGTTCTCCAAATATAAAGTATTTTGATTATAATAAATTGAAGGGACCTGTCACGTTAAGAAATCGAAGAGATGGAGATAGGTTTAATCCCTTAGGGTTAAAAGGCAGCAGAAAGCTTAAGGATGTATTCATTGACTTAAAGCTTCCTAGAGACCAAAGAGACGAGGTGCCTCTTCTTTTCTTTGATGAGGATATAGCTTGGATAATAGGTTATAAAATCAGTGATAAATTTAAAGTAGAGGATAATACTAAAAGTATACTTCAGATTAAATATTACCGGGAGGTATAAGAATGAAAGAAGATTTTAAAGAAATACTAATAACTGAGGAAGAGATTAATGCAAGAGTCAAGGAAATGGGGGAGGAAATATCAAGAGATTATAAAGATAAGGATCTTGTAGTGGTAGGGGTTCTTAAGGGATCAGTAGTTTTTACCTCTGACCTTATAAAGCGTATTAACATCCCCTGCGTTTTGGATTTTATGGCTGTCTCATCCTATGGAGAGGCTACAGAAAGCTCTGGTATTGTTAAAATAATAAAGGATTTGGACTACGACATAGAGGGAAAGGATCTTCTTATAGTAGAAGATATAATAGATACTGGTACAACACTTAAATATCTATTGAAATACCTTAAGGCAAGAAAAGCAAGATCAGTAGCCATTGCATCACTTCTTGATAAACCTGCCAGAAGAAAATCTAAGGTGGAGATAAAATATCTGGGATTTACAGTGCCAGATGATTTCATAGTAGGCTATGGGATAGACTATAGTGAAAGGTACAGAAATACACCGTACATAGGGGCTTTAAAGGAGGAAATTTATAAATAATTAATATTATTCTTTATTGTAATGAATATACCTATATGATAGAATTTTAAAGTAACTAGAAAGAGGGGGGGCCCAGAAATGAAAAAATTTTCAAGCGTAACGGCCTGGATCGTTGTATTGGTTATGGTTGTATTAGCAGCTTATGCCTTGGTAGAAAGTGGAACTAATAACAATGTAATACCATTTAATGAATTCCAACAAAAATGGTTAAGCAATGAAATAAAAGAAATACAGGTTAATGAAGATAAGATGATTGTAGAGGGTACCTTAACAAATGGAACCGCCTTTGCAACAAATGTTATACCTGAAAGATTTATACAATTTATCGGAGAAAATCCCAATGCAAATGTTAAAGAGGTATATGTTCCCCCAGCAAGTGTGCCGGCGTGGATACAGTTAATACCTACAGTATTGCTTATTGTTATGCTTCTAGCCTTTTGGTTCCTGTTTATGC
>JAEXZL010000183.1 GCA_023451395.1 Bacillota bacterium
ATTTATAACTGTGTGAATGAAAATTATTCCACTAAGATAGAAGTAGTTACTTATGTAGTAGAAGCTCTTAATCTTAAAAAAAGTCCTCTTCCTATTCCAGAGCATTATGAGAGCCTTATCACTCCCCGTCCTCTTTTTTCTGCTTTAAGTACCAAATTAATATATCAAAGGTTTAAGCTTAAGCTTCCACCCTGGCAGGATAGCCTTAGTGATTATTTAAAAACACTATAAAAATGATATTTATAATTTCATGCAAATAAAGACAAGAGAAGTACCATAAAAGGCTCTCCTCTTGTCTTTAATATAAAGATAATTTATATATTTTCATAAAATTTCTTACCAGTAAATCTACTTAAAGCCTCTGATAGTGCATAGGTTATAGTGCCATCTACAAAATGATGAAGAATAGTCCCCACTGCTACCACCACTAAAAGCTTGTATAGATCAAAACCATACCAAGGAAGCACTGCCAGTAGCTCTAAGCTTCCATGTATAGGTGCAGTTATAGCCATAACCTTAGGAAAGCTCATACCTTTCTTAAAAGCCTCCCCACCTACACAGCCTACTACTATATGGGTTGCAGCTCTGGCAACAATCCAGGGCGCACTTCCTGCTATGAAAAATCCAAGGGTTGAACCTATACCTACAATAACAGCTGAAAAAGGTGAGATCATCATAGATAAAAACATTGGCAGATGGGACATAAGTGTTGCAGAAAAAGGCCCTATTTCAATCCTTAAAAATCTAAACTGTATAGGTATTATTATGGCAAAAGCAATTAATAAAGAAGAATAGGTTAGCATTTTAATATTTTTCATTTTAATCCCCCAATATACTAATGTATATACATCAGTATATATAATTCTTTTTCTATTGTAAATACTTTATTTAATTTAAAATAAAAATGAAGGAGAAAAGCTTCTCCTTCATTCCTAATTATTAATTATTAACTTCTATACTTCCATTATTATTTACAACATTAAATATTGCCTGGCCATTTCCAATATTCCCTTCAACAATTTTACCATTATCCTTCTCTACTACAGGAAGAGAAAAAGCATCAGATATTCCTCCAAGGTCAGTCCTAAGATAAAAGCTCCCCTCTTGATTTTTCCTTAAATTTAAAGTAATCTTTCCTAGGCTATTACTTAGATTAACTTTAGAAGAAGTCACCTCATCGGAAGTATAAATTATAGATCCATTGCTATTTTCAATTACAGTATCTCCTTTAACATTCACCGCTTGAATAGCACCCAAGCTGCCATAGAGCTCTGCCTTACCGCTAATATTTTCAGCAACAATTCTTCCATTACTGTTTTTTATATTAATGTCTCCATTAATATTGTAGCATTCTGATTCTCCAAAGGAATTTTCTATAGAAACTCCTCCTGTAACTTCAGAAATAGATACTCTTCCAGCAGAGCTAACAACCTTAATGTTAGAGTTTAAACCCATTATCTCTGTCTCTCCAAAAGTATTATCCACATCTATATTAATTCCATCAGGCATGGTTATATGATAATCGATTGAATCTATATTATACCTACTAAGATCCCCATCTAATTTCTGATTTATAGTAAGAATTTTATCATCGGTTATAGTTATAGCATTTTGAAGAGTATTTTCTTCAAATTCTCTTGATCCACGTCTATATTTTATTGTAGCATCGATGGTTATTTTTTCCTCATCACTCTTATTTATATATACTTGTCCTATAGCACCATTTATTTTTATGCCTTCTTTACCGTTACTACTATATTCGTAGCTTTGGTTATAGGAGGAGGTCTCATTAAAAATAACAGGAAATCTACTTCCAAAAAAACTTATTCCAGTACTTATAAATTGCGCTCCAGCTAGAAATATAACTATAAGTATTATTAAAAAAATGCTTATACCGTCTAGCTTTACCTTCACCTGTTCCCCTTTTGGTATTAGAGAAAATATAAGTATCTCTATTCCTAAAAGTATTAGAACTATCGGCCACCATTTAAATAGAGTATCTAAAAGTGGAAGTCCCGTGGATGTGGAGTAAATCCAAATCCCGCCTATAAGAACCAACATCACACCTAGGCTTATAGTCCCTACCTTCCATTGTCTCATAATTATTCTCCCTTTCTCAGTTTATTTGATAATATTAATTTTACACCAACAATGATTAATGCTAAAGCTATAATTCCTTCTCTAAGATACAAAAGTACCTCTCTTATAATTTGTATGTCTATAAGCTCTAAAGCAATTCTGTTAATTATTATAAAGGTTCCACAAAGTATTAAAGCAATGCCAACATACTTCATATAAGATCCCTTAAATACTTCTGTGAAAGCCTCCCTTGTTTCTTCTTGATTATTAGAAGTTAAATTCTTATTGTTCATTTCATGAAGGTTAATTATGGTATAGAGAGTTATAAGTGCTAGTACCAGTGAAAAAATCTGCATTGGGAGTATTGAATTTATAAGGTATACAAGAACAAAAGTAGATAATAGCTTTACACCCTTTTGCTGAAAGCCAAGATATATGTGTCCTGCACCAGGTATAATAGATAATAATATGGAAAAAATCCTCTTATTCTCAGGTGCTAATGCTTTATCATATTCCTCAGGATTTTCCTTTGCTACTACTCTTCTTATTTTGAAAACATCAAAAATTGAATAAAGCCATAATATAAACATCGCAAAGAAAATAAGCTCCTGATATCGAAAGCCTCCTCCATAATAATTATAGTTATATCCATAGCCATCTAAAAATAACGCTAGAAAAAAATAACCAATCATTGAAAATAAAAATATCATTCCTCTTGTGGGAGTACCTAAGTATAAATGACCAAATCCCGGTACTAAGGATAAAATAAAGGTTTTAAATTTTGATTTGTTCATATTAATCCTCCTATATTCCTCTCTTAATATGATTTAATTATACTTGCAATACCTTAAGAAAAATCCTCACTATATCTTAATAATTTCTTAATAGATTATTAAAAGCCAGTGTGTTAGGAATCAGTCCTTCCTAACACACTGGCTCTTAAGCCTCATCAATATTTAAAAGAAGTATCTTTAGTATAAAACTATCCTTTTGAAGATTATCCTTATCTGAATATAAATACATTGCAGCTTCCTTGTCTTTGCTGGAAATTAAAGCAACAAGAAGTATACTATCATCTTCTGTATGAACTTCTTTATATATAGTAGCCTTCCCCATAACCATCGATATTTCTTCTATTTTATTACTTTCTAAAGCTTTAGGAATATATTTTTCTGAAAAGCCACCCATTAATTTTCCATCTCTATAAAATTCCATCACCTTATCTTTATTCTTTACCTTCCAGGTTTCTGGTACTGTAAGCTTATATTCTTTATCATTCATAAAAACCTTAAAGCCATCCTCTTCATAGCCATAAGCTGTTACCTTTATTGAAAATATCAATAATATCAAAATAAAGCTAAGCTTTTTCATTGCCTTATCTCCCCTCAGGATTCTTAATAATATTATTATCCAATCCTTGCATTTTAATACAATAAGGCACTTATATTTTGAACTAACAACTATTTATTTTCGTATTATTAACATATTATTAGTATAGGTCTTTATGTATTACTCCTAACAAAATATCTTAAAAACTGATTTTATGCCTTTTTAATGAAAAAGCGAGGAGGTATCTTATGAAATATTTTAAATCTAACAAAAGCCTATTAGCATTACTCGTTATTCTTACTTTTTCTCTTTCTATTTTCTTATCTGCCTGTAACAACACTAGTACTGGTACCAAATCTATAGCACCCACTGAAAATAATAGTGCTCAAGATATGGGTCTTTCAGATGGTAATGACAAAAGTGCCATTAAAGAGAAGGAAAAAGCTACTCCTTCAGTTGATTTAAGTAATCGAAAGCTAATAAAGAACCTTCACATGAGTATGCAAACTAAAACCTTCGATGAATTTCTCTCTAATTTAAAAATTGCAATTAATAAATATGAAGGTTATATTGAAAATTCTGAGATTGGTGGGAATAGTTATTATAGCTCTGGTAACCGCTATGCCACCTATGTTATTAAAATTCCAGAGAAATCTTTAGAGGAATTTAAGAGTCTTATTTCTGATTTAGGTAAGGTGGTAACAAGTTCTGAGAATATTCAGGACGTAACTTTAGATTATGTAGATACTGAAAGCCATATTAAGGCACTTAAAACAGAACAAGAAAGCCTTTTAGAGCTAATGAAGAAGGCTGAAAATCTAACAGATATTATAGCACTTCAAAATCGATTAACAGAGGTAAGATATGAACTTGAATCTTATGAATCTAGGCTAAAAACCTATGATAATCTAATCTCTTACAGCACTATAAATCTTAATATAACTGAGGTAGAAAGAGTAAGTGATAATGAAAGCGGAAGTGTATGGGAGGAAATAAAAAACAATCTTTCTGACAGCCTATATAACATTAAAAGCTTTTTTAGAAACTTCTTTGTAAGCTTTGTAAGCTCACTTCCCTATCTATTAGTAGTTGCATTAGTAGTATATCTTATCTTCGTATTATCACGTATTATAATCAGAAAATATAACAACAAAAAATCTTCATAAAATAAAAGTAGGGTGACACCATTTTAAGTTCTTTTGGGTCACCCTCTTTTAAAGGATTCTAAGGACTAATATCCTCTTTCTTCAAGCATGGATTTAACCTTCATAAGCCTTGTTAGAGCTCCTCTTTCATTTTCATCCAGCTTCATTCTTATATATTTAATTGTTTCCTGAAGCTGAGGAATGGTCATAAACTCCAGAGCATTAACTCTTCTTCTTGTTTTTTCTATTTCATCAGCCATAAGCTGACATGCTTTTTCTACCTCTGCCAGCTTTAAAAGCCTTGGCAATAGCTCATAGAGCTTTTTCAGAGCATCATCAAGCTCTGAGGAAGTATTTACAAAGCCATAGGGATAAATGCTTCCTGTCTCATCCTCGAGCTTTCTTTTAAAATTCATCACCGGTACATTAACACTCATGATATTTTTCTTTGTAACTTCAAGAGTTATATGCTCCTTTGGTATAGCTATTGCTTCTTCAAGGAATTCAGGGCTCATAACTGCCTCTGCCATTATAAAATCTTTTAAAGAGCTTTGAAGCTCTTCCTCAACAGATTTTCTAAGCCTATTATTTTCCTTTATCATATCAATGAATTGTCTCATAAGCTCATCCTGCTTATCTTTAAGAAGCTTATGGCCTCTGGTAGCAGTGGCTAATCTCTTTTTTAGCCTAGTGAGCTCCATTCTTGTTGGATTCACATTAAGCTTTGCCATAGATTATTCTTCCTTTCCAGGGTCTTCTGAAAGATACTTTTCAAGGTATTCATCCCTGATTCTCTTAAGCTCAGTCCTTGGAAGAATTCTAAGAAGCTTCCAGCCTAAATCTAAGGTTTCTTCAATAGTTCTATTAGAATTTAAGCCTTGAGAAACATATTCCTTTTCAAAGGCTTCAGCAAACTCTGCAAATTTTTTGTCTGCGTCAGAAAGGGCTGATTCACCTAATATTGCCGCCAGCTCCTTGGCCTGCTTACCTTGAGCATAAGCTGAGAAAAGCTGGTTCATGGTGTCTGCGTGATCTTCTCTTGTCTTACCTTTACCTATACCCTTATCCTTAAGTCTTGAAAGAGAAGGAAGTACATCAATGGGAGGCATAATTCCTCTCTTATAAAGCTCACGGGATAAAATTATCTGTCCCTCTGTAATGTATCCTGTAAGGTCAGGAATTGGATGAGTCTTATCTTCCTCAGGCATTGTAAGTATTGGTATCTGAGTTATAGAGCCTTCCTTACCCTTTATTCTTCCTGCTCTTTCGTATAAAGTAGCCAAATCTGTATAAAGATAACCTGGGTAGCCTCTTCTTCCTGGAACCTCTTTTCTTGCTGCTGAAACCTCACGAAGAGCTTCACAGTAGTTTGTTATATCAGTCATAATGACAAGCACATGCATCCCTTTTTCATAAGCAAGATACTCTGCTGTAGTAAGAGCCATTCTAGGAGTAGCTATTCTTTCTATAGCTGGATCATTGGCCAAATTCATAAATAGCACAGATCTATCTATAGCTCCTGTTTTAGTGAAATCATCTACGAAAAACTGCGCTTCTTCAAAGGTTATTCCAATAGCTGCAAAGACAACAGCAAATTTTGAATCTGAATTTAAAACCTTGGCCTGCCTTGCAATCTGAGCTGCTAAATCTGCATGAGGAAGACCTGATGCAGAAAATACCGGAAGCTTCTGTCCTCTAACCAAAGTGTTAAGCCCATCTATAGCAGATACTCCTGTTTGGATGAATTCAGAAGGGTAATCTCTAGATACTGGATTAATTGCTTCACCATCTATATCCAATCTCTTTTCTGGTATTATCTTTGGTCCATTATCTTTTGGGTTTCCGAGACCATCAAATACTCTTCCTAACATATCCTCAGAAACTCCTAACTCTAAAGGCCTTCCTAAAAATCTAGCCTTAGTACCTTTTAGATTTATACCTGAGGAGCCTTCAAAAATCTGTACCATAGCTCTGGAACCATTTATCTCTAGTACTTTTCCTCTTCGCATTTCACCATTTTGCATTTCTATGTCAGCTATTTCATTATACTTAACCCCTTCAACATCATCAATAATCATCAAGGGGCCAACTACTTCTCTTACTGTTCTGTATTCTTTAAGCATCCAACACCCCTCCTTCACTGATGAGAGAATCAATTTCAGAAGTCAGATCTAAAGATATGCCATCTATTCTATTTATTTCACTCTCAGCTATATATTTACTTCTTGCTATCCTGTCTCTAATCTCCATAGCTAAGATCTTATCAAGATAAACTCCTGTTTTCAGTGCTCTTTGAGCTTCCTTATAGAACTTCATTATAAGCTTTAGCATTTTATATTGCTTGCTTAATGAGGTGTAGGTATCTACTTCGTGGAAGGCATTCTGCTGAAGGTAATCTTCTCTAATGGACTTAGCAACCTCTAGCTTTAATCTATCCCCTTCTGAAAGGGCATCTATTCCTACCAGCCTTACTATTTCTTCTAGGTTTGCTTCCTCTTGAAGAAGAACCATAGCATCTCCTCTTAAGGTGCTCCAGTCTTCTGCTATTTCACTATTCATCCATCTGTCTATTCTATCCTGATATAGAGAATATGAATTCAACCAATTAATTGATGGGAAATGTCTCTTATAAGCCAGCTGTGCGTCTAGGCTCCAGAAAACCTTAACTATTCTTAAGGTAGCCTGGGAAACAGGCTCTGAAATATCTCCTCCAGGAGGGGAAACAGCTCCTATAGCAGTAACAGCTCCCTGTCTTTCATTGTCACCAAGACATATAACCTTACCTGCTCTCTCATAGAACTCAGCCAATCTTGAGCCTAGGTATGCTGGATATCCTTCATCACCAGGCATCTCCTCTAGTCTACCGGACATTTCTCTTAAAGCCTCTGCCCATCTTGAGGTAGAATCAGCCATAATTGCAACGGAATAACCCATGTCTCTAAAATACTCAGCTATGGTTATTCCTGTATATATTGAAGCTTCTCTAGCTGCTACAGGCATATTTGAAGTATTTGCTATGAGTACTGTTCTTTTCATAAGGGACTCCCCGGTTTTAGGATCCTTTAGCTCAGGGAATTCATTAAGAACATCTGTCATTTCATTACCACGTTCACCACAGCCTACATAAACTACTATTTCAGTATCTCCCCATTTAGCTATCTGATGCTGAACAACAGTCTTACCTGCTCCAAAGGGACCAGGAACGGAAGCAGCACCGCCTTTAGCTACAGGGAAAAAGGTATCAATAACTCTCTGACCAGTAACCATTGCTGCATCTGGAGTGAGCTTTCTGTCATAGGGTCTGCCTTTTCTTACTGGCCATTTCTGCATCATTGTTACTTCTTTTATTCCATTTTCTGTTTCAATAGTACATATTACTTCCTCTATGGTGAAGCTTCCACCCTTAATGGATTTAATAGTACCAGCTATTCCATAGGGTATCATAATTTTTTGAGTAATAACGGATGTTTCCTGTACTGTACCAATTATAGTACCAGCTACAACCTTATCCCCTTCCTTAAGGAGTGGTTCAAAGTTCCATTTCTTATCTCTGTCTAGAGCCTTTACAGTAACCCCTTTCTTTAAGAAGCTGCTTTGTGCTACCTCTTGATACTTATCTAGAGGTCTTTGTATTCCATCGAACATACCCTCCATGAGACCAGGGCCAAGCTCTACGCTTAAGGGTTCACCAGTGGTATAAACCGGGTCTCCCGGTCCCAATCCTGATGTTTCCTCATAAACCTGAATGGAGGCTCTATCTCCTCTCATTTCTATGATTTCACCGATAAGACCTTGTTCTCCAACCTTACAAACGTCATATATATTAGCTTCATCCATGTACTCTGCAACAACCAGAGGACCAGAAACTTTGATTATTCTACCGGTTTTCAATTTTCCAACCTACCTTCCTTTCAAAACTATAATGTTCCATATCCCGCTGCATCAGTTTAATCACCTAGAATATTAACTCCTACAGCCTTCTCTACATTATCATTTATTCTCTTTAGACCAATGTTCAGGCTGCCCTGATTGCTGGGTATTAAAATCACAGCCGGAAGCAGCTGTCTATTATATCTTTCAATAGTTTCCTCTAAATCCTTAGCTACCTGTTCTGTTACAAAAATTACTCCATAGCCGGTAAGAGCAAGTCTATCTATAGTTTTTCTAGCCTCTTCCACTTCTAACACCGGAAAAACCTCAAGGCCAAGGGCTTTAAAGGCAAGAATTGAATCCTTATCCCCTACCACTCCTATCTTATACATAATTATCACGCAGCCTTTCTCTGATAATTTCTGCTGGCACTTTATTGAGTTTTCCTAATAGGATTATTCTTATAAGCTTAATTTCATTTTCCTTGGCATATATATATGCTATTATCGGTTCAATACCAAAGGGAATAACCTTAGCCTTTTTCATATAATCCATAACAAAATTATCGATATTCTTTTCTAATAAGGATAGTGAACCAGAACTTATATAAGAGTCTATTCCACCTTTTATTATTGATGAATAATCTGAGTAGGATAAACGATTAGGAATATTATC
>JAEXZL010000009.1 GCA_023451395.1 Bacillota bacterium
TCACGAACCTCAATCATTATTTCCACCTGCTTTCATATTTTTCAAAAGACTTGAGAACACCTCTGATATCATCTTGCTGATTTCTTCTTCTGTGAATCTGCACATTTTGGTGGCGCATAAGGCTGCAATGCCGTGAGTATATATCCATAGGTGCTGATATAGCCTTTGTGCATACAAAACACTAATTCCGTAGTCCTTTTGGATTGATAACAATATCTTTTCATAGCTCTCATCAATCAATGGTAAAATGACTGAAAGGTCTGGAATGTTTTCCTTCTCTGACATAAAAAGAAGTTGGAATAACTTTGGTTCTTTTATGGAAAAAAGAATATACTGCTTCCCTACCCCCTTGAAAGAGATTTCTTTAGATAATCCTTCCTCCACATATTCAGTGTATAGCATTTTTGCTGCTTGAATTACCTCTTGTTGTACTTCCTCCATACTTTGAAATACAGTAAAAATTGGTCTAGCTGAGCTGCCAAGCTTAGTCCCCAAGGCTCTAGCTGTCAAGGCAGAAAAACCATCTACTCTAATAATACGGAGTGCTGCTTCTATAATTTCTTCTTTTGAAAATTTTGCTTTTGGCGGCATAATAAAACCTCTCAATATTCTAAATCACTTGTTTTATAACATCTGTTTTAATTATAAATCTTTTATACCAAAAGTCAATATATGGGTTTGTACCCAGTATTATCAATAAAAAGGCACATCATTTTCTGATGTGCCTTTCATTTTTTCATACTTATTTTGATTTTCCAGCTTCTACAAGCACTTTATTTCTCGCCATATAAAAGCTTAAAACTAATATAAGAATTCCCGTTCCAATAAGCAACCACTCTATAGCAATAATATCCGCTATAGGTCCAAATACAAGCATCCCAAGAGGCATCATTATGCTTGATATCATCCCTAATACTCCAAAAACTCTACCAAGAAAATCTGGTTCTACCTTCTCCTGTAATAAAACAGTAGAATGTGTATTAAAAAACGGCATGGCAACTCCAAATATCCCCATAAACAATAGATATATCCAGAAAACTGGAATAACTCCAAGAGCAAAGGTGCAAGCTCCTGCCACAAGGTTTGACAGTATCATAGTATGAACCCTATTTTTGAATCCTTCCCAGGAGGCCATAATGGCTCCACCGAGCATCATTCCAACAGAAAAGACTATTTCAATAGCAGCCAATCTCCAAGGATCATTACCAAAAGTACGGGTAACCTGCAGCGGAGTTAAAAATGCAACAGGCGCTACTAATATAAAGAAGAATGCACAGAACAAGAAGAAGGACTTAACATAATCATGATTTTTGATATAATCGTAGCCTGCCTTCAAATCGCTGAAATAGCTTATCTTTTGTTTTTCTAAAGCTTTTGCATGAGCAGGTACATGTAAAAACATTATCAATGTTATAACTGCTAAAGCTGCTGTGATAACATCTATAAAAAATATATATTCTATGGTAGTCACAGTTATCAAAGCTCCGCTGATCATGGGACTTATGAGCATAATCATAGACTGTATACTGCTGTTTGTTGCGGTGACCTTTGTAAGCTTATCCTCTGGAACAATCTGAGGAATAAAAGCTGATACTGCTGGTGTTTGAATTCCTGCTCCTAGAGCTCTCATGGCTGATGCGGCAAAGAGCAGCCACATAGAACCATATCCCATAAAAAATAGTATTGCTAAGATTAAAGTTGATATGGCTATTAATGAATCTGATAAAATAATAAGAAGCTTACGGTTATATCTATCAGCCCACACCCCAGCAAAAGGTGAGAGGAAAAAAGTAGGCAGAAAACCGCATATAATTGATATGGTCATCATTAAGCCAGACTGAGTTTCTAATGTGATGTGCCAGCTAATAGCATATTGAACTAACGCGGAGCCAAAAAGTGATATGGTCTGGCTAGTTAAGAAAAGGGCTATATTTTTTTTCCATTTATTATTTATTTCCAAGATTATCTCCTCCTTTGTAATACAGTCTTACTAATAAGTGATATGGATTAGAAAATGATCTTCTAAAATCATCCTTGAATAATAAAAAATGCAGACTAAATCCTTAAAGGGAGCTTTAGTCTGCATATTTGCGTAGAAAAGACATAGTGAAAATATATAACTCTAGATAGCCATACCTCACCAGTATCCATGTCTTAATTCGCAAAATAAGCACAACAAATAAGCTCTAAACTTCGGATTGTTTAATCGCTTTTTTTATTGTTAGCTTATCTCATACGAATATAATACATGGATAATATGTCCTCCTCTTCCAAAATAATATGAACAATATAACACAAAAAAATATATATTTCAAGGTTAATGGAATATTATTTAGTCCAAGATTGGAATATAATTAAATTATATTCACACTGACAAAAAGGAGGCATTAAAATGATCTACAATGAAAAAGAAATCCTTTTAAAAGATGGAAGTCGCTGTCTATTTAGATCTCCTGAAGGAAAGGATGCAAAGGAAATGCTCTCATATTTAAGAACCTGTGCAGAGGAAACAAACTTTATTTTAAGATATCCAGAGGAAGTAACGGAAACTATAGAGGAGGAAGCTGCCTTCCTAAAGAGCATAGTAGACTCCAATAGCAACCTCATGATTGCAGCAGTCATCAATGGAGAAATAGCAGGAAATTGTCAGCTAGCCATACACAAAAGGATGAAGACCTCCCATCGTGGCACTGTAGCTATAGGCCTTAAGAAAAAATACTGGGGAATTGGACTAGGCACTGCTATTTTTCAAGAATTAATAGCTATCTCAAAGAAGAATGGTGTTTCTCAGCTAGAGTTAGAGGTTATAGAAGGAAATACCAGAGCTATAGCTCTATATAAAAAAATGGGTTTCTTTAATTATGGAGAAAGAAAAAATAGTATAAAGCTAAAGGATGGAAGCTTCGTAAGTGAATTTTTAATGATGAGATATGTATAGTTATAGGTCCAAGCATCGTATAACCCTAAAAATATTAACGATGCTTTTGGACAAGCTGTAAGATTTGTAGGTATAATCATCTTAGAATTCTCAACTTCTTATAAGCTATTTAAAGTGGCATACAAGTATCGCATATAAACTACATAAAATGAAGAATCAAAGTGAATTCCATCATCTAGATATAAGGGCTGTCGTACCATCCATTTCGTATCTATATATATCCATTTTTCTTTTTTACATAGTTCTATTAATGGAGTATCAAAAACTTCTGAAGCAGCCAAATCCTCTCTAGACGCCGCTAGTGCATCATTAGGAGGCAAGAGAGAACAAATCACTATTTCTACCTCTGGTAATTCCTTTTTTATATCTTGAATCATATTCTTATAATCTGCTAAATAGCTTTCAACTCTATTAAAGTAGTAACTACAGTCATTCAAACCAGTAAATATAATAATTCTCTTCGGATACATCTGCATAACCGTACTAATATTATCCCTCAGCTTTTCAATATAAGCACTTCTTTTATATACAATTCTTGAGGAATTTATCAACCCGTATTCACCTATTGCCTGTGTCATAGAATCCCCAAAAAAAACTGTATCTGAGAAAAATTCCTGAAATGCTGCCTGTTCTTCTTTAGTGACAGCTGGAATTATATTATTTGATAGCTGATTATTCCACTTTTCTATCTTTTCAGGCAAATTGAAACGTCTGCTTTTCGCTTTAATGATGCCAGAAGCTTCATGCACTTTTGCTTCTTCATCAATTCTTTTCTCTGCATCGGATACTTTCACTGCCAGCATCTGGTGTACTATTTCTATTCCTTTTTTATCAACAATATCTGAGTGGAATATTTCTTCTATATTACCTAAAAACTGAAACAGGAAAAACAGCAAAATAAATAACAAAACTAAAATTAAGCTTGTAAAAAAAGCTCTAGTATTATTCACTTTCCATATCCTCCTCCAATACCATCTTTAATGCATTATCGTTGCTGTAGGTTTCGATGTTATAAAGGACTAAAATATCAGTATAATTTGAATAATTTATTTGCTGATATATGTCTTCAGCATAATATCTTGCATCAATTACATCAATTTCGAAAAAATACGGCAATAGAAAAGGAATTAAACAGTTTGCATAGGAATCTTTCAGTAGGAGCAATTTTTTTTGGGAATCTGCATTTGTCTTAATATTGATTTTAGGATGATTCCCACCTAGAAATACCTCATAGGGGTTCTTTCCTCTCAGACCTTCCTCATCATATATAGATACTGTAGTCTTCCTCTCCTTTTCATAATTTACGATGGTTATTATATCTTTCTTAGAATATGTATAAATATTTATCTCATCCATTACTGAGCTATAAAACCCGCTTTTTGACATTAAAGTTCCTTGAAAAGTATCACATATTTTCATTTTCTCCCAATCATTTTCTGAAGCACCAAGTGCCATTTTATCCGCAAGCTTTTGAAAACCAAGAAATGCCCCGTCACTTGTCCAATGATGATCTGTTCTATAATATAAGGAATTACTCTCAACCTTTTCTTCAAAATACTTAAACAGATCTATTTGATGAATCTGCTCCCCCTGAAAAACTTCTTTATTTTTGCTATACCAATCCTTTTGGCTATCTGTTAGCGCTGCCTTTGGAAGATAAGAATTCAATATTTCAGATCCTGTAGGAACCAGCATTATATAAGACTGGCAATCTGGATATTTATTCAAAAATTTATTCAGTGACTGACTGGTTTCTGTTTCATTCACTTTAGAAGGCTTCTCAAATCTTTGTATTAAATACCCTCCTTTTCCCTTATATACTCCCTTTGATAAATTCTGACCGGTAAACCTATTCCAAGATGTATTAAGTGATATCCAATTATCTCTATAAGGTACTTGATCTGTTAAATATTTTTCTATATCAGAAGAAAACTTTCCCTCTTTTATATTATTCCAAGATAATTTCGGGGCAGAAGCAAGGTTTCTTTTTTCTGCTTCCGAATAAGAATTATCCTTAAATATTATATGAGATAATGCCATTACACCTAAAATAATCAAAAGAGAAAAACCTATCAGTTTATAATATATCTTGAGATTACTTTCTAAATTGCTGTTTTTCAAAAAAATAACTCCTTCCTAAAAGCGAAAATATAAAAACGGATTATAACTCTGATATACAAGTGCCGCAAAACAAAGGAAAACTAGAAAAATATTTATAGCTACAAGAAGCCTTGGTGCTTTTTTTGCAAGCCAAATTCTGTAATTATGTACAACTGGTGTTGCACATATCATTCCAACTACCAATAAGGGCAAATATGTACTTATATAATAAATAAATGATTTGTCTACAAAGCTAATTTCTCCTATTCCAAACATTCCTTTTAGGTATAAAATTATGTCTATAAAGGATGTATTTGCAAATATCACCCATCCAACCATAATCAATATTAATGTAATAAGTCTGTATATTCTTTTTCCCGTAAGAAATTTAAAGAAGAATTTTTCAAGTATAAGGAGCACTCCATAATAAATTCCCCAACACACAAAATTCCATTCTGCTCCATGCCATAAGCCTGTGAGAATCCATACAATCATAATATTACGAATCTGTTTTGCAGTTCCATTGCGATTTCCGCCTAAGGGAATATAAAGATACTCTTTAAACCATGAGCTTAAGGAGATATGCCATCTTCTCCAAAAATCAGTAACACTGGAGGCAATATAAGGGTAATCAAAATTAGGATTAAAATGAAAACCAAACATTCTTCCCAGTCCAATTGCCATATCTGAATAGCCGCTAAAGTCGAAATATATCTGTAAGGAATATGCTATTGCTCCAAGCCAGAGTACCATTGTTGAGCGGTTATCAGCGGAAAGATTTTGAATGCTTGAATGCATAAATCCAAGAGTATTTGCTAAAAGCACCTTTTTTGCTAAACCTTGAATAAATAGCTCACATCCACGTCCAAATTCTACAAATGTGACTTTACGATTTTTAATTTCTTCTGAAATATCACTATATCTAACAATAGGACCAGCTATTAGCTGTGGAAACATAGATATATACAATGCGAACGAAACCCAGCTTTTTTGTGCTATAACTTCTTTTCTATAAACATCTACAATATAGGACATAGCTTGAAAGGTATAAAATGAGATTCCAATCGGTAGAGTAAGCTGAACTTTAGGCAACAATCCAGGGATAATGGAGTTAATTGACCCTATAAATAAATGGGTATACTTAAAAACTATTATAGAAAATAAATTCCAAATAATCGCAAGTACTAGATTCACTTTTGCTGCCGTAATATCATTAGAATTTAATGACCCTTCAACCATTTTCCCAACGGCAAAATTTATCGTAATACTTAACAGCATTAATATAATATATACCGGTTCACCCCATGCATAAAAAAGTAGGCTTGCAATTAAAAGAATGAAATTCTTTATGTTATTAGGCACTATAAAGTAAAGTATTAATACAGCAGGAAGGAAATATATTAAAAAGGTAAAACTACTAAATACCATTTTTTTCGCCTTCCTTTATCAGTTTATTATATAAATTTTCAACATTATTTATATTCTTAGCGATGATCAACACTCCGTAACTCCCGTTAAAAATAATTTTTGCCTTATCCAATAATTCAAGCTGGTCTGTGCCGTATCCATCAAAATTCGTCACCTGATATTCAATACGTTTTTCCATAGCCTTCATTAAATCATATTCCTGGCTAGAATCTTTCATTTCTACAAGCAACACTTCTTCCACGTTCATATTTGAAACAGGTCCATAATATACTATACCCTTATATTCTTCTGGACTTAATGAATATCGTTTCTTGAAGGTTAATGAATTTTCTTGCTTAATTTCTCCTTCTACATGTTCCGAAAGCTCTTTTCCAACTTTATCTATAGAAATATTTATGTGTTTTTCCATTTTAACTTGGGAAAATATGAAGCCAATTATCAGAATAAAAAAGAGTATCCACAGTAATACATCCTTTATATTTAAATACATATTCTTTAACATTTCTTCTCCTTTCAGAGCAACCTAATTCTTCATACACAGATAAATTTCCATATTTAATAACTTTCTATGTATTAAAAATAAATCATAGTCATGATTTCCAGTCATATGATTATAATTCTTTCTTGTGCAATTAAACATATTAAGTAAACACTAATTTTTTCTTTTTGAATACAGAAATCTCTAAAAGTTACATAAAGTAAAACAACCCCAAGGGTGCTTTCTTTTTAATTAAAGCACTCTTGGGGTAAAATCATTTTCTTTTATTATATTATTTAAAGCTCTACTATTTGATTTGTTTTTCCAGATTGATATATGGCATTTATGAGCCTTTGAGTGATTAAACTATCATCTCCGGATACCTCAACAGGGTAATTATTTTCTATATTGTTATAAATACTTTTTATCTCAATATAGTGGTAATATCCCCAATATTTCTTAATATTATTTCCATAATCAATTTTATCTTCTTCTAAAAGCGGTATACTTGTCCTTCTTCCATCTTCATATTGTATTATTCCTTCATCGCCTATTATACTAGCTATTCCTTTTTCACAGTGAAAGGTTATGTCTATGGGTAAATCACAGGTGAAATAGTTCATTGTGTAAAAACTTACAGTAAAATCATCTTCGCATTCTATAATACCTTCAGCTAAATCTTCTACCTCAATGCTTTTATGCCTTCTTCTAATAATACTTGCTTCTACTTTCAAGGGTCTCTTTCCAGTAATATACCTAACTAGGTCTAAGGAGTGAATTGCTTGATCAATGATTACTCCTCCGCCTTCTTTTTCCCAGGTTCCCTTCCAATCACTTTTAGAATAATATTCATCGCTTCTGCTCCAGGTTACTATTACTCTTGCAGCCAAGGGTTTTCCTAAAGCACCTTTTAAAATTTCCCTTCGTAAAAACCTTACAGCTCTATTAAACCTATTTTGAAACATAACAGACAAAGTAACATTATTTTCTTTGCAGCTTTTAACCATTTCTTCTGCATCATCCTGGCTTATTGCCATAGGCTTTTCTGTAATAACATGAATTCCAAGCTCTGCGGCAAATACTGTCATTTCATGATGGAGGTAGTGAGGTGTACATATGTGTACTACCTCTGGCCTCTCCTTTAATAACATTTCTTTATAATCTGTATAATAGTTACAATCATACTCCTTAGCAGTAGCTTCAGCTTTATCTTTTTTTATATCACACACTGCTACTAAATCTGATTCTTTTATCTTGCTTATAGAAACTAAGTGAAGAGGAGATATTCTTCCACAGCCTATTAACGCAGTTTTAAGCATGAGTATCAACTCCTAATTAAATATGGTTAATTACTTCCTTACGGTGACTTTCTCTTGATTTATAAGCAGCAACTGCAACCTCCATAGCCCTTGCTCCATCAAGTCCTGTAACCTTTGGCTCATCTTCTGTTTCTATAACTCTAATAAACTCTCTTACAAGACCAGTGTCGCCATCACTACCCCATTCCACATCGTTAATATTATTATTTACGCTATCAAAAACTCTAATAGTTTGTTTAAAGGCTTCAACCTCTATAACTCCCTTAGTGCCTACTATTTCCATATATACTTCAGGCCAAATGGTATAATTTTTATGGTGAGCCCAGCTGCAATCAATAGTACCAAAGACTCCATTTTCAAATTCTACAGTTACTATTCCGCAATCGTCTATTCCTTGATTGTGAATAAGCTCTCCACCTTCACAGTAAACAGCACTATAGGTGCTGTTAGTAAACCATCTCATAAGATCAGCTATATGAACAGTGTGGTCCATAATAGCCCCTCCACCGGCAAGCTCCTTAGAAAGAAACCATCCACTAGGTATCTTCCCATGATTTATTCCAGTAATGGATAATATCTCTCCTATTTCACCCCTATCTACTGCAGCTTTTGCACTTATCATTCCTTCACTGAACCTCATAGGAAACGCTGTCATAAGCTTAACATTATTTTTTTCTGCAGCTTCCAGCATAAGCTTAGCATCTTCATAATTTGTAGCAAAAGGCTTTTCAACTAATATGTGTTTACCAGCATTAGCTGCATCTACCGCAGTTGCTGCATGATATTTGTTGCTTGTACATATAACTACACCCTGTACATCTGTTTTTAATAAATCCTTATAGTCTTTAAAGTATTTTGTATTGAATCTAGATGCCATCTCTGTTCCTCTAAATTCATTATCATCAGCAATACCTACAAGCTCCACATTTTCCATCATTACTAGGGAATTAGTATAACTTAAGGCATGCATGTGCTCAAAGCTAATAATTCCAACTTTAATTTTATCCATTAATTTTTACCTCCTATAGCTCTACAGCTTCTCCTGTTTTTGAAGATTTAATTGCTGCTAATGAAACCTCAATAGCTTTTATAGCTTCTTCACCTGTTATTTTAGGTTCTCTATCCTCTATAATGGCATTTATAAATTCTTGTATTTCAACAGTATAAGGCTCTTCACTATAATGCAAAGGAGATTCTAAAGCTATGTTATACATTCCTGAATTTGTATGTTTTTTCACTGGTGAACTATTTCTACTGTCACTTTCTATTTGGCCTTTTGTGCCTATTATCTCAAAGGTGCTACCAAAAATTGCTCCATCAGGATATGCCCAACTTCCTTCAACATGTGCTACTGATCCATTCTTTAACTTTAAAGTAACAAGGCAGTGGTCCTGCTTCTCTACATTTCCATTTAAGCTTTTAGCATATACTCTTTCCACATCTCCAAAGTTATTTATAATCCAATCAATGTCATGAATTATTAAATCTAATAATGGGCCCCCGCTAAGCTCATAATCTGCATACCAATTCTGCCAGCTCCAGCCTGGATATGCTCCATTTCTTGTAGTTCTAATGAGCTTAGGAGTGCCTATTTTTCCTTCTTTTATAGTCTTAACAGCACTTATATATGCTGGAAAAAATCTAACTACATGTCCCACAGAAAACTTCAAATTCTTTTCCTTTGCTTTCTTAACAATATCCTCTGCATCGTCAACATTTAAAGCTATAGGCTTTTCACAGAAAACATGCTTTCCATGGTCCATTGCTTTTATAGCAAATTCTTTATGCATATAAGTAGGAATACAGATATCTACCATATCTATATCTTCTTTAAGCATTTCTTCATAGCTTTCATAATATTTTGCTCCCAAAAGATCAGCAGCAGCTTTTCCCTTTTCTTCTCTTAAATCACACACTGCCACAACCTCTGCATTTTTAATATTTAAATAACCTTTTGCATGTGTGCTGCCCATGGTACCGCAGCCCACAATAGCTACTTTAATCATTAATTTCACTCCTTAGCATATTAATTGTTTTTAATACTTAAAAGCTTACAGTTATATTTATTACACATTTCTTCAGCTCGACTATTTCTACCAATCCAATCTAAAATATGGGCATCACTGCCTATACTAAAAGTTACATTTTTCGAAGCCATTAATTTTATAGTTTCCTCCCTAGGAGTAGAGGTAGCTCCATGAAGCTCATAGGCCTTACCACTTTTTAATAATCTATCAGAAAGCTCCTTCAAGAAGTTTTCATCAAAATATTTTGAGGTTATTTTAAAGCTTATATTTTGTCTTTCTTCAAAAGTGGTAGTGCCTGGTATAAGAAGAGGATTAATAGGAAGATATCCTTCAGGATGCCCTTGAACATCACCCTTAGCCGAAGCCATGTTTAGAATTTTTTCTTTAAATGCTTCCCAGTATCCATCATTAAAATATTCACCCTTAATTAGTTTTCCTTCATATTCCACATAATGCATACTTGTAATTAGAATTTCTGAAGCATTATAAACTCTGTCGCTTATTCTCAAATTTCCATTGAAATCCGTACAGGTTTCTATTCCACAAAGAACCTTTTGTTCTTTAATCTCCCCATAGTTCTTAACATTATTAAAGAAATCTAAAAGCTCATTATCACTAATCTTTCTTATATTAGGTGAAGCATCATAATCATCAAAATGATCTGTTATTGCAATGCAATCTATCCCAAGCTCCTTAGCCCTATCAATCACTTGCATATAAGTAGGTTGTCCATCAGAAAAGTTGGTATGAATATGTAAATCCATTTTCATCTGTATCACTCTTTCCCTAGATATTCACTAAATAATATGAGTGTATATTATATATTAAAAGTTCTTTTTAGAACTAGATAGTTTCTGCTTTTATATGCTATTCCTTCATTCCTGAAAGTGATATTCCTGCTACGAAATACTTTTGGAAAGCTATGTATATTAATAATACAGGTATAATAGCCAATGCTGCTGCGGCCATTTTTAAATTGTAAGCATCGTAGTACTGACTTGAAAATTTAGCAATAGCAAGAGGCAGAGTCCTAAGTCTATCATCGCTTACTACTAATAAAGGCCATTGGAAAGCATTCCAGCTAGCTATAAACTTATTAATGGTTATAACTGCTATGAGGGGCTTTGTAAGAGGTAGAACTAAACTTCTAAATATTTTAAATTCACTTGCACCATCTACTCTCGCAGCCTCTATTAAAGCGGTGGGTATTCCCTCCATAAAGTTTCTTGCTAAAAATATACTAAAAGTATCCACTATACCTGGAAACACCAATCCAAAAAATGTATTTATCATTCCAGCTTTATGAGCCATTATATATAGTGGTATTATAGTTGCAACCCAAGGAATCATAGTAGTTGCAAGTACGCACATAAATAAAAGCTTTTTCCCTCTAAAATTAAATTTTGCAAAGCCATACCCTGCCATTGTTACAATAATCATATTAAAAACAACCTGTAACACTGTAACTACTATGCTGTTTAAATAGTAAACTGAGAAATTTCCTCTATCAAAGAGCTCCTTAAAGTTATCCAAGGTAAATTCCTTTGGAAACAACTTGGGAGGTATCAAATAAAACTCGTCTATTCTTTTAAAGGAGGAAAATACCATCCAAACAAAAGGTAAAGCAACTATTATAGAAGCACCCACTAAAAGAAGCAGCAATAAACTCTTTTTTAAGCTAATCTTTTTCATATTTCCCTCCTTATGATAAATCTAATTTTAAAACTCTATATTGGAATATTGTTATTATCAGAACTACAATAAACAATACAAAGGACATGGCACTGGCATAGCCCATTTCTGAACTCATAAAGCCTTTATCATATATGTAATTGACTACAGTATTTGTACTGTTAAGCGGTCCTTTGAGCATGTATGTTTCCTGGAAGATCATAAACACCCCTATGATACCTGTGATTAAAAGGTAAATATGTGCTGGCTTTAAAAGGGGCAGTATAATATATCTAAACTTTTGCCACGTAGTAGCTCCATCTATTGATGCAGCCTCTTTAACCTCTTCTGGCACACCCTGTAATCCTGCAAGGTATATAAGCATAGCTGCACCAGCATCCTTCCATACCTTAAATATTAGAACTGAACCAATTGCTGTACTAGCATTGTTTATCCAGCCTATTCCTTTAAATCCGAAAAAGGATAATATAGAGTTAAAAAGTCCAAAGCTTGGTTGGTAAAACCAATCAAACAAGATTGCAGCTGCAATAGTGGAAGTAATTACAGGAGAATAAAATATTACTCTAAAAATTGTCATTCCCTTTAGCTTATTATTTAAAAGCATTGCAAGCATTAAACCAAAAAACATGTTTAAAGGCACAAAAATAAAGAATTTACTCATTACTATTAAGGATCTTTTGAATTCTGGATCATGGAGCAATCTGCTATAATTTTCAAGCCCTACAAAACTCATATTAGAGCTTAGAGCTGACCAATTTGTAAAGCTTATAGGAAGAGCCATAATAGCTGGAATTATGGTTACTATCAAAAGATAAATAATTGCCGGAGCAATAAACAAGTATGGAGCTATTTTTAATGAATTTGTTTTTTTATTTTTCAAATCAACACTTCCTTATAAAGAAGAGGCTGTCCTAAAAGTACATTAAGACTTTCTAGTTACAGCCTCTTTCAATATTATTTGATTTTTAAAGCTTATTTTAAATCTTTTGCAATTTCAGTATTAAGTTCATTCTGCAATTCTTTTAATGTTTCTTGTACTGGTGCATCGGTTAAAATCAGCTTTTCAAAATATTGAGACCATATGCTGTTTAAAATACCCATTTGAAGATACCCAACCTTGGAATCCTCTAAAGATGATATTAATAGCTTTGTTTGTGGATCTGATGTTAAATCAGAATCATTAAGAAGCTCTTTTCTTGAAGGAAGTTCACCGGTTTGCTTGGTCCATTTCTTTTGTACTTCTTTACTAGTTAAAAATTCTATCCATTTTGTTGCTGCTTCAGAATTAGCATTTTTTGATGCAACATATGCCCATGATGTTACTATAGTAGTGTTTTTACCTTCTTTTGAAGGAATTAATGCCATTCCCAGCTTAACATTTGGTGCTGTTTCCTTTAAGTTTCCAAGCATAGCAGGATGTCCTAGCATAATAGCTACTTTACCTTGTCTGAAACCAGCCCAGTTTTTCATAAATTCAGTGTTATAAACTTTATCTTTTTTATAAGCATCTACCATGAACTGTATAGCTTCCACGGACTTAACATCATCAGCAAAGACATACTTGCCATTTTCATCAACCATCTTGCCGCCATATTGAGTTATTATGGCTTGTACCTCAGGATTATATCCTTTTACTCCCCATCCAGACTGAGTCATTGTACCACCTTCAGCTTTTGTAAGCTTTTTAGCCCATTCACGAAGCTCATCCCAAGTCTTAGGTCCCTGCTCAGCATCTAAGTTTGCTTCTTTAACTAGGTCTTTATTCCAATATAAAACTATAGTTTGAGTGTCTGTAGGCAATCCATAATATTTATCCTCATATTTAAGTCCATCTACAGTAGCAGGAGTAAATTCATCAGCTATCTTATCAGTTGGTAATATTTTTTCATCTAGAGGCTGAATGGCACCAGCCTTAACAAGTCTTGGTATCATACCGGATTCAACCTGCATAACATCTGGTGCTGCATTTGTAGCTAGAGTAGAAATAAGCTTAGTGGAATAGCTATCTTCAGGGATAAATTCAAGCTTAACATCTATATCCTTATTTTTATCCATAAATTCTTTAGCTAAATCCTGCATCATTTTATCTCTTGCTTGACTGCTGTGCTGCCAGTATGTAATAGTGGTCTTCTTACCATCTCCTGAAGTATTTCCACCATCAGCCTTGTTACCACATCCAGCTAAAACTCCACCTATAAGTAATGTGGACAATACCAAACTCATAATTTTTTTACCTTTCATAAAAGGTACCTCCTTTATAATTTTTAATAGAGCTTTGATTTATTAATCTTGCCTTACTATTGTTAGAAATATATATTAATTTATATCTATAAATTTATAGACTTCGTGGGTAAAAATCTCATGTGAAATTCCTAAGATAGCGGAATTATTCCCTAAGGATGAAAGCTTTACCTCTGTGGTACCAGAAAAGCTTTTCAAAGATTTTTCACTTAAGATTTCTTTTAATCTACTGCTGATTTCATCACCCCCTGCAGCAAAAGCTCCCCCTAAAATTACAAGCTGAGGATTAAATATATTTACTATATTGGACATTGCTGTTCCAAGCAATTCTATCTGCTCATTAATCACTATGCTGCAGGCAGGATCTTTTTCATTATAAAGTCTTATCATATCTTCATATTTTAGATTGCTTATTTCAGTTACCTTACTTTCTATACCCTTATCAAGGATGTCACTTAGCCTCTTTTGAGCAGGGACTTTAGAAATCATTGTTCCTAAACACCCTTTATTTCCACATCTGCATTTTTCACCATGAGGATCTACAGTTATGTGTCCTAGCTCAAAGCCTCCTTCTGGGAGCCTAAAAAGCTTACCATTATTTAGATAGGACATACCTACTCCATTATCTACAAGTATATAAACAACATCCCTGTATTTTTTATCAATTCCAAAGTAATATTCTCCAAGAAGCAATGCATCAGTATCCTTGTAAATATATACTTTTCTATCAAGAATACCCCTTATAGCCTTCTGAACATCGAACTTTTCTACATTAAGGGTTGCAGAAAAAATTATGCTGCAGTTTTTATAATCAATTAGTCCTGGAAAGCTGATTCCTATCCCCTGTATTAATGATGTATCATGTGTAAAGTTGTTTAGTGCATTATGCATAGCTGAAATTAGAAGGTCATCTAAGCTTTTTTCATTATATACTGGAGAAATAATCTCTTTTTTATAAATTATTTCCTTAGCTAAATTAACAATTGTAACTAAAGCACCTTTAGGAGTAATAATTAAATTAATAGAAAATGCTGCAGAAGGCTTAAGTCCAAAAATAACCGGAGGTCTTCCTCCGCTAGATTCTCCTACCCTTATCTCATGTATCAGTCCAGCATCTTTTAAATCTGAGGTAATAGCCGATATTGTAGTTGGACTTAGATTAGTTTCCTCAGTTAAATCAGCTCTAGATATCTCCTTATGCTTTCTGATTATTCTAAGTACAGTTTGTCTGTTTAGATATTTAATAGTATCTTTATCAGCTTTTTTATTCAAAATAACCCCCCACTTTCTTTTGTCACTGAAATAAGTAACTAAATAGATATGTCTTCTAAAATTTTCCCCTTAGAGCCCTTCATTATTGGAAGTGATAGCAAGGTACATGCAGTAGGAATAAGATCTATATTGTAAGCCTTTTTCTTGTAAATTACTCCCTTACGCACTTTAGGACCCTTCATTACACCAAATACCTTTTGACATTTTTCATGAAGTGAATCATGAGAAGCTTCAAATATAAAGTTTTTAGTCAGGTTTAAATTAAAATGTACAAACTCCTGTGGTGATACCAGTAGGTCTGCAAATTCTTCTTTAACGCCAATTTCTTTAAGCTCATATTTTGTTAAGCAGTTTTCTACATACTCTTCTGTGATTAATTGATTTTTAATATTATGTAAGTCTACATCATTATTAAGATATAATTGGCACTGAATTCCTGTGCTGGAAACTAAGACTTGATCATTATTTATATTCAGAGCCTTCTCAGAATCCTCGTTAATTAATTTAACTTCTTTAAATCCAAGCTCCCTTAACTTTTTTATAAGTTTTGGCAGGCTGCTCTTACCTTTATAAGGAATCATACCATGATCACTAGTTATTAAAATTGTTGTTTTCTCATATATTCCTTTTGCCTTTAGGGTTTTTATAAGCCGCCCTATTTCTTTATCTATTTCCTTTAATCTTTCAATTACTGATTTTATTCTATCCTCTTCCGACAAAGCTTTTACTCTCATTGGATCATAATCAGTATAAAAGGGATTGTGTCCTAATGCATCTAAATCATCAGCATAAAAGAAAATAAATTCAGGTATATTTTCAAAAACATACTCTCTTTTTTGAGACTTTACTTTTCTACCTGTAATGATATCCTGAAGAAGATTAAACCTCTTTTTAAAATTTCCTCCTGGCTGAAAGTATACAAATTTCTCATCATCAAAGCTGCATCCCTTATCTTTAAGACCAAATTGCTGCACTGATATAAAAGGCTGATTTAATCCTTGTAAGACATCCCCTATAGTTTGTCCCGCATTATTATGGTTGCATTTAAGAAGCTTTCCTTTATCCTTATCAAAATACTGGAAACAATTATCTGTCAGGTCTGAATAACCTCCAGATAAAATAGAGCTTTGCATAGGGAAGGTTATTGAAGGAACTCCTGTATAAAGCTCTTCAAAGAATACACCCTCATCAATTAAGCTATCTAGATTGGGTGTTTCTACCTTAGCTTCCTTTGCCACATCATAATAGTACTTTCCAAATCCATCCAGATTGATATAAATAAAATATTCACTGTTCATTTGCTCACCGCTTTTTAAATTAATAGCTTTATCCAACTTTTTAAAGTGACTGGAAAAAGTATGTAATCCTTATCATGTTTTTATGATAACCTTTGCAGCAGGAAAATGCAATACCTTTATGGAAAATTTAATCTTTTTATCCATTTTACTAAAGTTATTTTAAGAAAAAAACAATCACCTAGGTGATTGCGTGTGCGTGAAATATATCATATTATTCTTCTTGGTTAAAGCTTTAATAGATGGTATTAAACTTCTCTTCGTCACTATCGATCATTGATAATTAAAGCGATCACTTCAACATGCCATGTGGATACAAAGTTTATTTGTTTAATTATTAGAATACTTTGTTCTAAATCAGCCTGTCTTTGCGAAACCCCGCTGTTATGAAACGCCATGCTGCTTTTCTGTTTGTCAACCAGGTGATTTGAGCGTTATTCTTGGTGTTGTTGAGCATTCTTGATATGAAAAATTTTGCGACCCTTTCAGGTTTGTCCGCTAATATATTAAATATTTTTCTAAATTTCTCATCTGTGATGACCTCAGACCGCTCACCGTCGGGAGTTTTTGTGATAAAATCAGTCAGCATCATGCCAGGAGATAACCTACCAACTATTACATTCGTACCTTCAAGCTCCTTAGCAAGCCCTTTCATAAAATATGTTAATGCATGCTTTGTTGTACCATACAATATTGTCTTGAGCTGTATCATGTTGTTGGATCCTAAACCCTCCATGCTATATATAGCACCTTGCCCCTGTTTTATCATACCCACTGCAGCGACCTGTGAACCGTATATCATACCTGTAATATTTGTCATAATTACGTTTTCAGTATAACTTTCTCCCGTTTCCCAAGAAAACATGTGTGGAGTGTTTTGCCCTGCATTATTTATCCATATATCTATCCCACCCCATTTTTTCAAAGAAGCATTCCACAGACTTTGTAGACTTGCTTTTTTCTGTACGTTGCATGAGACATAAATGTATTTCCCCTTAAAGGACGACAGTAAAGAGCTGACCTCTTCCGGTAATGCTTCTCCCCTGCCGGACAGTGTAACACTACATCCAGCTTGCAAAAATTCTTTTGCCATAGAAAATCCAATCCCCCGTGTACTTCCGGTTATCACTACACTTTTCAAAAAAATCCCTCCTTATCTTCTTTATAGCCATTCAAGAACAGACTTGAGATTCAACTCTTTTAGTCCTTCGAAAACTTTTTTAATGATAGAGATTGCTTCTTCTAGCCTATCCTCATCGTCCTTATGTATTTTAAGCATCTCTATAAACCAGTAAAGCAG
>JAEXZL010000017.1 GCA_023451395.1 Bacillota bacterium
GATTTGAACCCACGCATGCTGGAGTCAGAGTCCAGCGCCTTAACCGCTTGGCAACACCCCATCAATTACATAAATTAATATATCACGATATTTCTAATTTGTAAACACCAAAGTTTAAAATTATTTAATGAAAAAATATTCTAATTATTGAGCTGATTTATATTCGGAAATAAATCATTTGAAAATTTGTATTACCTATTTTATAATTAAATTAAGATATGCAATGCAGATTTCATCACGTTAGGAGGCATTTTTATTGAATCTATGTGAAGTTTGTGGTAAAAAAGCAGATAAACATCATATAATTTATCGCTCTCAAGGCGGCTTAGACTATCCATTTAACTATAAGTATCTGTGCCCAAACCATCATAGGGGAAAGTGCGGTCCCCATAAGAATCCTGAAATAGATTTAAAGTACAAGCTAGAATTACAAGAGGTACTCTCAAATTTACTTACTAAAAGTCATTACACTCTTCCGGAATTATCTTCACTGCTATCTATAAGTAAAAGTAGCTTAAAAAGACTCTTAAAAGATATGAAAATATATAAAGAAGGCTATGACAAGGAAGATATACTCTATCTTTTAATGGGTAGACATAAATATACTGAGGAGATGCTTGAGGATTTAGAACTAGAGAAGCTTTTAGCAAACTTTTAATGTAAAATACAGACTGCAGATATTTCTGCAGTCTTTTTAAATTGTTGTAATAATTGTATAATATAGGTAGCCTTAAAAGGTGTCATAAAGCATAGATTATAAAGGTATACGAATTTAGGAGGGTATTTTATGAATTATAAAATTGAAGGAACTCCATTACCAGTGGTTATTTGCACATTAGCTCCCTGGGAAACCATGATTACAGAAAGAGGCTCCATGAGCTGGATGAGCCCAAATATTAAAATGGAGACCACAAGTAACGGTGGTGTTGGTAAAGCCTTTGGAAGGATGTTTGCTGGAGAAGCCTTATTTCAAAATCGCTATACTGCCCAAGGTGCTGAAGGGCTCATCGCCTTTGCCTCAAGCTTTCCTGGCTCCATTAGAGCCTTTAATATCACACCTACTAGCGGAATAATTGTCCAAAAATCTGGCTTCTTAGCCTCCGAGGCGGGGGTAAATCTTTCAGTTCATTTTCAGAAAAAACTAGGTGCTGGATTATTTGGAGGAGAAGGCTTTATAATGCAGAAGCTTTCTGGTCAAGGTACAGCCTTTATTGAAATCGATGGACATGCAGTAGAATACGATCTGGCAAGAGGAGAATCTATGGTAGTGGATACTGGTTATTTAGCTGCTATGAGCGATACCTGTACCATGGAAATCACTACTATACCAGGTATTAAAAATATGCTCTTTGGTGGCGAGGGGCTTTTTAATACCGTTGTACATGGTCCAGGAAAAATAATTCTTCAAACCATGCCTGTAAGTGCCGTTGCTGGTACCTTAAGGCCTTTTTTCCCATCAGCTAAATAATATTTAGAAGGATAAAGCCCTAGAAAGCTTCAGCTAAGCTGCTTTCTAGGGCTTTATTTCTTAAATATCTAATTAAGATTTTGACATACCTTCCCAGGATTTAAGATATTTTTAGGGTCAAAGGCTTTTTTTATTCCCTGCATAAGGTCAATAACCATTGGATCTAAGGATTCTCTGAGATAAGGCTTTTTAGCATAGCCTATACCATGTTCACCGGAAACCTGTCCCTTTAGCTCCTGAGCTTTAGTATATATCTTATCCATAGCAAGTGACATTCTCTCTTCCCATTCTTCTTGAGATAAATCATCCTTTAGAATATAAGCATGAAGATTACCGTCACCGGCATGACCAAAGCTTTTAATTCGAATATCTACCTCATTATGAAGATTATGCATATATTCCACCATAGTGTTAACGCAATTTCTCGGCACCACTACGTCAACCTCATCCATATAAGTGGTGGAGCCTTTAATTGCCTCTAGAAATGCTCCTCTTGCCTTCCAAATAGATTCATCCCTTTCTTCTGTATCTGAAATGAGGATATCAATTGCCCCCTGCTCTAAACAAAGCTTTGCCACAGCAGCATAATCCGACTCTATCTCCTCCGTTGAATTTCCATCAAATTTCAATAACAGGTAAGCATCTGACTGGTTATCTGGGAACTTCTTTCCAAGATATTTTTCTGCATCCATTATAACTTCTCTCTGCATAAATTCAATGGCTGTTGGAATAGCCTTTGATTTTATAATTACTGGAACAGTTCCTATAGCCTTTTCTAAGGAAGGGAAAGGAATCAAAAGGCTTATAGTCTTCTTAGGAAGAGGTAAAAGCTTTAAGGTTGCCTTCGTTATAAAGCCTAAAGTTCCCTCTGAGCCTATTATTAAATCCTTAAGAGCATAGCCTGAGCTATTCTTAACTACCTTTCCTCCTAGTTCAACTATTTCACCATTAGGAAGAACGACTTCTAAGCCTCTAACATAGTCTCTTGTAACCCCATATTTTACAGCACGCATTCCACCAGCATTCGTACTTATATTTCCGCCAATTGTAGCAGACTTTTCACCTGGATCTGGTGGATAAAAGAAATCTCTTTCCTCTACATAAGCAGATAGCTCCATTAGTAGAACTCCAGGCTCCAAGGTTATAGTTAAATTTTCTTCATCCAGCTCCAGTATATGATTCATAAGGCTTGTATCAATCATTATCCCATGTTGCATAGCTACAGAAGAACCAACAAGACCTGTTCCTGCTCCTCTTGGTGTAACAGGAATAACCTTTTCGTAGGCATACTTCATTATCTTAGATATCTCTTCTGCAGACAGAGCCCTTACCACTACCTCTGGATAGCTGCTTGCTCCCCCTAATTCATCATGGCTGTAATCCTCATTGATTCTATCACCATATAATACCCGTTCTTTATCTAAAACTACACTTTCAATAAACTGTATATCCTGTTCATCTATTTTTTTATAATTCATAAACTATGCCCCCTGCTCATTTTGATTTTTTCAATTATCTGAGGAACTATTTCATATAAATCCCCTACCAAGCAATAATGTGCCGCTTTAAAAATAGGAGCATTTTCATCCTTATTTATAGCAATAATATTTTCAGAGTTTTTCATTCCTGCAACAAACTGAATTGCACCGGATACCCCACAGGTAATAATAAGCTTTGGTCTTACAGTTCTTCCGCTTAATCCTACCTGTTTTTTGGCCTCAAGCCAGCCAGCTTCAGACAAAGGTCTAGTACAAGCAAGCTGTCCTCCTAATAGCTCTGCAAGCTCCTGAAGCATTGCTATATCCTCTTCCTTCTTAACGCCTCTTCCTGCTACCACCAAAACATCTGAGCTTTCTATAAACTCTTCCTTTTCCTTAAGAACTATATCTAATACCTCAATGTTGGTAGCAAGATATTCCTCCTTAAGAGTGCAGGCAATAATTTCTCCAGAAGCTTCTTTTAGGCGAGGTGCTGCATCCATAACCTTATATCTAACTGTAGCCATTTGAGGTCTATGATTAGGCGTAAGAATGTGAGCCATAATATTTCCGCCAAAAGCAGGTCTTATTTGTGATAGATCAGTCTCTTCATTTATGTCTAATACAGTACAGTCTGCAGTTAACCCTGTCTTAACTCTAGCAGCAACCCTAGGAGCCAATTGTCTACCAACTGAGGTTGCCCCCATGATTATAGCTGTAGGCTTCACCTTTTCAATAAATTCCTGGAATGCATTAGTATAGGTTTCAATATTAAATCTTGAAAGCTCCTTCTGATCATAAACAAATACCTTATCAACGCCATAGTGAAGAAGCTCTTTACTCTGCTTATCAATGTCATGACCAATAAATAATGCATAAACAGGATGCTTTATCTTATCAGCTAGCTCTCTGGCCTTTCCTATTAGTTCATAGGTAACTGGATGAATTTCTCCATCTACATGATCCACATAAACCAGTATCCCTTTCCAAAGGCTTTTATCTATATTGGACTTCATTTCCTCTTCTATATAAACAGCTGCACCTTCAGGTCCTTTTTTTACGCAAAGCTTGCACATCTTGCAGGCAGCATTACTAGTCACTTTTCCATCTTCTATCACTAATGCATTGAAAGGGCAAAGCTTTATAAACTCTTCTGAATCCTTGATTTTTTCTTGATTAAAAATTAGTTTCCCCATGGTTTTCCCCCTATATAAATTTAAGTTCTTTCATTTTATTGAACATAAGCTCTGTCAGCTCATCTTTATCTCCACTCCATACTTCCTGATGGCTGTTGGCTTCTGGAGGAAAAATTCGCTGTACTTGAGTTGGCGATCCATTAAGACCATAATTTTTTTCATCTTTATCTTCCATATCCCTTAAGGATAAAATTGTTATTTCTCTATCTTTAGAAGCCATTTTTTTAATATAAGAGGGAAGCCTTGGCTGAAATATATCCTTTTCTACTGCTAAAAGGCATGGAAATTTTATTTTTGCAATTTCTAAATCATTTGCCATATCCATTTCTACTGTTATAGAAGTATCATCAAATTCAAGAATGCTTTTAACATTAGATACACTTGGAATCTTTAGCCATTCTGAGATCTCTGGTCCCACCTGAGCGGTATCTCCATCTGTTGTCTGTTTCCCGCAAAGAATCAAATCAAATTCTCCGAAGGCCCTAATTCCTTGAGCAAGGGTAAAGCTTGTTGCAAGTACGTCTGCTCCCCCAAATTTACGATCAGATACCAATGTTCCTTTATCTGCTCCCATAGCAAAAGCTTCTTTGATAACAGCCTGAGCCTGAGGTGGTCCCATAGAAATTACACTAACGGTTCCTCCAACCTTCTCCTTTATTCTAAGTGCTGTTTCTAGAGCGTATAAATCGTAATGATTTAATTTTGATTCAGCTCCGTTTCTAAGTAATACTCCTGTTACTGGATCCACCTGCACCTTATTGCTTGATGGAACTTGCTTGATACAAACTAAAATATTCATAGCTACTCTCCTTCAAATTAAAATAATTTAATCCCGAAATATGTAATAAATCCCATAAGTACAATGAAAATCAAATAATACTTTATTACTACTGCAAAAATTTTACTTTCCTTTCCCACCTGATTTGTCGCAGCTATTGCAATAGCAATGCTTTGAGGGGAAATTATTTTGCCAGAAGTTGCTCCAAGAACATTAGATGCAACCAGCCATGTCTCGCTAAGTCCTAGACTGCGAGCAGTTTCCGCTTGCAGCCCTCCAAATAAAACGCTGGAGGAAGTACCGCTACCAGTAACAAAGGTTCCTAGAGAACCAATTATTGGTGCCGCAAATGGATAGAAGCTACCAGTTAAAGTAACGTACATATATGCTATATCTCTAATCATTCCACTATAGCCCATTATTTTAGCTGTTGCCATAATGGATATAATGGTTAAAATAGTCTTCCACATCTGAACAACTGTATCTTTAAGAACCTTAACCATATCCTTAAAGGTAGCTCCTTGAAGCTTCCCACCTATTAAGGCTGCTAAGAATATCAGAACTCCTGGTGTAGCTAGCCATGCAAAGGTATAGGGTGTCCCTCCCTCTCCCTGATATATTAAGAAAGAAGATTTTATAGTTTTTAGTGCTTCACTAAGCTGCGGAAACATATTAGATGTTAGAAGTAAAAATACAAATATCAATATAAATGGGCTCCAGGCATATAAAGCTTCTCTTTTAGAAAAACTTGCTGATTTCTCTTTCTTATCCTTAATTTCCATGAGATATTCCTTAGGAGTATCCTTTATTAGGAGCTTTGAAAATATTACTGTTGCCACCATAGAGCATACAGATCCAAAGACCACAGGAAGCTCAGCTCCTAGAAGCTTTGCCACTAAATATTCTGGGATAATGAATGATAAACCTGAAATCAAGGTCAATAACCCCATTCCCTTTAAAGCTTTAAAAGATTTCCCTGTAAGTACTACCAATATAAAGGGAGTTAGAATGACCAATGGTGCAAGCTGTAAGGCCAGTGAACCAGCTACGGATAAAGTATCCAAGCCTGTGAGATTTGCTATGGTTATAGTTGGTATTCCTATAGATCCAAAGGCTGTAGGTGTTCCATTGGCGATGAGACAAACAGCAGCAGAAAATAATGGATCAAAGCCCAATCCCCAAAGCATACTAGCAGGTATGGCTACAGCAGTACCAAAGCCCGCCATTCCTTCTAAGAAGCCGCCAAAGCCCCAGGCTATAATTAACACTAAGACTCTCTTGTCCCTAGAAACTGTAGTTAACATATTCTTAATAACTTCAATTTTTCCAGTATGAATACAAAGGTTATAAGTAAAAACAGCAGCTATTATAACTAAAGAGATAGGCCATAATGCCATGGCAGCTCCTTCAAAAGCTGCGGTAACTAAAGGAATTGCAGTCATCTTCCATATGAATGGTGCTAATATGACTGCTATAAGAAGTGAAATCGGACAGGCCTTAAAGGCAGGCATCTTCAAATAGCTTAAAGCAATAATCAACCAAATGATTGGAAGCATTGCTAAAAGAAACATAATAATAGTATTCCCCATAATTTAATCCCCATTTCTTGCGTTTAATCCCTCAATATTGTAATTGGTACTACCAATTGTTCTAAAAAAATATCCCCAAATACTTTTTTATAAAATTGGTACTACCATTTGTTAATGTAAATGTTATCACCGAGGGTATTAAGCTGTCAACAGGAAATTTGTGAATTTTTCAAAAGATTCGTTAATTTTTTATCTATTTAGTTTATATTTTCTCGAATATATGTGAAATGATTATCAAGAGCATGAAGTCCTTTATTTAGATTCCGCTCATCTAAGGCTTCTACTAGCTGTCTATGAGAATCCTTAAGAAGTTCTCCACCCCGTTCATTACTTATTATAGCCTGACGCATATGGAATATAAAAATATCAATCACTTCATTTAATGCCATAAGATTCTTCATTATTAACCAATTCTTTGATGCAGAGATGATGGTGTAATGAAGCTTCTTATCATACTGTGCTTTTTCTGCATCGGATATATCGCTCTCCATTTTCTCAATTAAGCTCTTCATTTCATTTATATCCTTTTGGGATATATTATCCATAGCAAGGATAAAGGCTTGTATCTCTAAAGCATATCTAAACTCGGTTATCTGAGGATAATCAATTTTTCTTAAGGCATACATCATGGATAAAGTCTCTACAAGGTTTTTTTCAAAGGAATCGGAGATATAATTACCAGCTCCCTGCTGACTGGAAATAACCCCCATGATACCTAGGATTTTTAGTCCTTCTCTTACAGAGTTACGACTTACCTCTAATTGTTCTGCTAATTCACGCTCAGGGGGGAGTTTTTCTCCCATAGAGTATTTACCATCCACTATCCCTTGCTTTATATAATTTATGACCTTCTCGTAAGCTTTCTCTGCCATTTTACCCATTCCTTCCCATAGATATCATAAAAATATTATATCATATTTATTTCCCAGCCACAGCACCGCAAACACTTATTCTCTCATAATAGTTAATACATCAAGGATTTATTCATATTAATCTTCTGCAGTCCTATTTCTAAAAATCCCCCACTAATTTGAATGACATTTAACAACTAATTATTTATTTTTTATCAAAGTATAGTAATTTTTTTCAAAGTATTGTTTATTCAAAGATGATACGAATAATTATAAAATAGTGCCTCACTATTTATAAGTTTATATTTAAAGAAATTTAATATAAAGGATGTCCAATTAAGGACATCCTTTATATTATAGTTTATATTATGCTTTATGTTATGGATTTTAAAAAAAGCTTTAAAAAGGAAATTCCACAGGAGTGTATTTAATAGTAATCCACTTTTTTTCAGTGAATTCTTCAATGGAATACTGACCGCCTTCTCTTCCAACACCACTTTCTTTAACCCCGCCAAAAGCCACTGTTGCATTGTCATGTACTGTAGCGTTATTTATATGTACAGCTCCAGCTTCAATCCTAAGAGATATATCCATTGCCTTGCTTATATCATTTGTAAGCAGAGCTGAAGAAAGTCCGTATTTGTTGTTATTGCAGATGGCTATAGCCTCTTCCGCATCTTTTGCTTTAATAACAGAGGTTACAGGGCCAAAGCTTTCATCAAAGAAAATATCCATATCTGCCGTTACATCGCAAAGAACCGTAGGTTCATAATAATTACCTTTATATCTTCCTCCGGTAAGAAGCTTAGCTCCCTTCTCCAGTGCATTTTTTATTTGTCCATCTATGAACTCACACTGACGTTCATCTATCAATGGACCTATATCTGTATCTTCTTCTAGAGCATTTCCAACCTTTAGCCTTTTTGCGTATTCTGTAAGCTTTACACAAAATTCATCATATAAAGGCTCTTCTACTATAATTCTTGAATTGCACATGCAAATTTGTCCTTGATGAAAGAAAGCACCAAAGCCAGCAATCTCCACTGCCTTATCTATAGGAAAATCCTTTAAAAGTATCATTGGACTTTTGCCCCCAAGCTCTAAGGTGTACTTTTTAAATAGTGGAGCTGCCTTAGAAGCAATATCTCTACCTACTCCCGTTGAACCAGTAAAGGCAACCATAGCAATTCTTTTATCCTCTACAAGCTTATTGCCAACCTCTGAGCCGGAACCTTGAAGGAGATTAAACACACCCTTTGGTATTCCTGCTGCTTCTAAAGCCTTAGTAATAACTACCCCAGAAACAGGTGTGGCACTGGCAGGCTTTAAAACAAAGGTATTTCCCGCAGCCAAAGCAAAGGCTACCTTTTTTAGAGCTAATATTATTGGGAAATTAAAAGGAGCTATTCCTGCAACCACTCCCAAGGGAAGATTTCTTATCATGGATATTTCTCCATGCTCCTGCTGTTGAATCTCTCCAAAGACTCTTCTGCACTCCCCTGCAGCTGCTCTGAAAATATCTACCGCAAAACCAACCTCAAAATATGCCTTTGCTCTTATAGACCCACCTTCTGACATTAGAACCTTCGCTGCAAACTCCTGATTTTCCTCAAGCCAATTTGCAGCCTTAAGAAGTATTTTTTCTTTTTCTGCTGCAGGGGTCTTCTGCCATTTCTCCCTAGCTTCAAAAGCCGCTTCTATAGCATCTTCTACTTCCTTTTTGCCAGCTAAGTGCACCTTAGCAAAGATAGAATTATCATTAGGATTTTTTACTTCTTTAACCTTTCCAGAATCTGCAGCTATCCATTGTCCATTGATATACAGCTTGTATTCTTCCATACTTACCTCCTAATTAAATTCATATTAATAAGCCAATAATATTATCATACTCATAGCTTATTTTGCCAGTAATTATAGCACTGTTGATAATTGCAGACAATATAACTTATCCAATGTTAAATAATTAGTAAAATTTATTAGAACTAACTAAATCAAAAAAATATAAGCAAAAAAACTTAAGTTTTTTTGCTTATATTTTCTTCTATATATCCCTTCACAAGGGATATTATCTCAAAAATTTCAGGATATTCATAGACAAATCCCTCTTTTATCATCCCTTTAAGCTTCTCTATGGAAACAAATGCAGCATTACTCACTTCTTCTTTTTGAATAGAAATATCTTCAAGGCAAATATTCTTCCTAGCAATATAAATATCCCATAGGGAATTATCATGGATAAGCCTCTTTAAGAAATATATATCATTTTTATCTAAACCTATTCCAAGCTCCTCACGGGCTTCACGTATACAGGTTTTTAGAGTATCCTCCCCCGCAACAGCATGACCAGTAGTCATTCCCCAAGTATCTGGAAGAACCTCTCTAGAGCCTGCTCTCTTTTGAACGAGCAGCTCCCCTGCTGAATTTAAAAGCCAAAGCTCCATATAAAGCCTGTGCTCCTCCCCTTTAAACTCTTCATCTCTTGACTTCTTATAATGAAGCTTCTCACCCCTTATATTATAAACATCCACAAGTTCCATTATTATCACCTGCCCTAATTATGATACTATCTAAATAAATTACTTAGGTCAAGAGAAAGCAAGGACCATTACTTCTGTCATTATATATTATTGAATAAAAACAGCTAATTTTACCTAATAAACACCACAATATATGTTTTAATATTTAATATTCTCTTTGCATTATTAATTTTAATCTTCTATAAATAAAAAAACCATGTTCAACTAAAGTTTGAACATGGTTTCTATTTGGAGCGGAAGACGGGATTTGAACCCGCAACTTTCACCTTGGCAAGGTGACACTCTACCGTTGAGTCACTCCCGCAGACATGGTGCAGGTGAAGGGAGTCGAACCCCCACGCCGTAGGCGCTAGATCCTAAGTCTAGTGCGTCTGCCAATTCCGCCACACCTGCATTTTTGCCACATCTATTATTATACATGCTTTTTTAACAAATACAAGAGTTTTTTTCTATATAATATTTACCAATTTTCATCCTCATTTAACTTTGACTGTAGCACTTATTATCCAAGTGCTACGTCCAATATCATCATCACTGTAAAACCAAGCATTGTAGCTATGGTAGATATATCTGTTTCCCCTTCATGCTGAGCTTCTGGAATAAGCTCCTCAACCACTACAAATATCATTGCTCCAGCGGCAAAGGCCAAGGCAAAGGGAAGTATCTCCTGCATATGAATAACAGCCATAGCACCAATGACACCTGCAATGGGTTCAACAATTCCTGAAGCCTGACCATATAAAAAGCTTTTTAGAGGAGAATATCCTTCCCTTCTTAATGGTAACGATACTGCTGCACCCTCAGGGAAATTTTGTATTCCTATACCAATAGCTAAAGCTAAAGCACCTGCTATAGTAGCAGAAGGTACATTAGCTACTACTCCTCCAAAGGCAACCCCTACTGCAAGTCCTTCAGGTATGTTGTGAAGGGTTATAGCAAGAACTAAAAGGACACTTCTCTGCCAGCTAGTTTTTATACCTTCACTTTCAGATTTATCAAAACCTATATGAAGATGGGGAAGAAATTTGTCCACTAAAAGAAGGAACAAACCTCCAGACATAAAGCCTAGAGCTGCCATTAACCAGGGTATTTGTCCTAACGCTTCTGACATTTCTAAAGCTGGGCTTAAAAGAGACCAGAAACTTGCAGCTATCATAACTCCTGCAGCAAAGCCAAGCATAGAATTTAAAACTCTTTTACTTACATTTCTAAAGAAGAAAACCATAGATGAGCCTACTGCTGTGAGCCCCCAGGTAAATAGAGTTGCTATTAAAGCTTGAATAACAGGATTTAATTCCATAAACCAATCCATATTTTATACTACCTCCTTATGATAATAAATATTAGTACATTAAAATTTTATAAGTTCTTACTCTATTCTAAGATAAATTATAACACTCTTTTACAATTATATAATATGAATATTTTATGTATACGATAATCATTTATTGGGAAAATTTATCCAACCTATTAAAGATACTCATTGCTAAATTATAACAATATCAAATTAATAATAATTATTTAATTGTAATTGACTAATTATACTTACTTTGTTACTATTAAATTATAAACTTGAGTGTTTTACTCGGAATTAAAGCAAGGAGTGAAAAAAGATGTCAAAATTACTAAAAATCCAAAACCTACATGCAGCAGTTGAAGAAAAAGAAATAATAAAAGGGCTTGATATAGAGATTAATAAAGGAGAAGTTCATGTTATTATGGGGCCTAACGGCGGTGGAAAATCCACTCTTGCAAATATAATCATGGGTCATCCTAAATATGAGGTCACTGATGGAGAAATATTATTTGAAGAAGAAAATATAAATGAACTAGAAGCTAACGAAAGAGCCAAAGCTGGAATATTCCTATCCTTTCAATATCCTGAAGAGGTGGAAGGAATTACTGTTGAGAACTTTTTAAGAAGCTCAAAAAGCGCTATTACTGGCGAGAACATTGGCTTCATGGGCTTTAAAAGACAATTAAGAGAAAAAATGGAGCTATTACAAATTGATGAAGCCTATGCTTCAAGATACTTAAATGTAGGCTTTTCCGGTGGTGAAAAGAAGAAGAACGAAATACTTCAAATGGCTGTATTAGAGCCAAAGCTTGCTATACTGGATGAAACTGATTCAGGTCTTGACGTTGATGCGGTAAAAATCGTTGCTGAAGGAGTAAAGGTCTTTAGAAATAGCGACAATGCTCTTTTGATAATTACTCATAATAATAAGATCCTTGAATACTTAGAGCCTGATTTTGTTCATGTGCTCATTGATGGCAGAATCGTTAAAACTGGTAAGGGTGACTTAGCAAGAGAAATTAACGAAAAGGGCTACGAAAAATTTAAGCACGAAATACTATCCTAAGGTGGTGAAATATTAATGGAAATGGAATCAAGAGAAAAAACCTATGTAGAGGATCTAGATAGAGGTATTTATGATGTAAAAAATGAAGATAAATTTACCTATAAATCCAATAAGGGACTTACTAAGGAAATAATAATAGAAATGTCTAAAGAGAAGAATGAACCTCAGTGGATGACTGATTTCAGACTTAAGTCTTTAGATATCTACAATAATATTGATATGCCTACCTGGGGTCCAGATCTTTCAGACTTAAATATGGATGAGATTGTTACTTATGTTAAGCCAAATTCAGATATGAAGACCTCCTGGGATGATGTACCTGAAGATATTAAAAACACCTTTGAGCTTTTAGGAATACCTCAGGCTGAGAGAGAATCCCTAGCTGGTGTAGGTGCACAGTATGACTCAGAGGTAGTATACCACAGCATCAAAGAAGATTTAGTAAAACAAGGTGTTGTATATACTGATATGGAAACTGCAGTAAATGAATATGAGGATATTGTTAAGCAATATTTCATGAAGCTTATACCTCCCCATGATCATAAGTTTGCCGCTCTTCATGGAGCTGTTTGGTCCGGAGGCTCTTTTGTGTATGTTCCTGAAGGTGTGAATGTGGAAATTCCTCTTCAGTCCTATTTTAGACTGAACTCCCCTGGAGCCGGTCAATTTGAACACACCTTAATTGTTGTGGAAAAGGGAGCTAAGCTTCACTTTATTGAAGGCTGCTCCGCACCTAAATACAAGGTTACAAACCTTCATGCTGGTGCTGTAGAGCTTTATGTTAAGGAGGATGCAGCCTTAAGATATTCCACCATTGAAAACTGGTCAAAGAATATGCTAAACCTTAACACCAAGAGATGCTCCGTAGAAAAGAACGGAAGTATCGAATGGGTTTCCGGTTCCTTTGGCTCTAAGATTTCCATGCTCTATCCAATGAGTATTCTAAAGGGTGAAGGTGCCAAATCACAATTTACTGGAATAACCTTTGCTGGTAAAGGGCAGGTTCTAGATACAGGATCAAAGGTAATCCATGCTGCTCCTTACACCTCCTCCACAATTTCCTCAAAGTCTATCTGTAAGGATGGTGGTGTTGCAAATTACAGAGGTGTTGTTAAGGTTACTAAGAATGCCCATCATTCTAAGTCTACTGTTGCCTGCGAATCCTTAATGCTTGATAATAAATCCAAATCAGATACAATACCAGTTATTAATTTAAATAACGACGAGGTAGATATGGGCCATGAAGCAAAGATAGGAAGAATAAGCGATGAGGCTATCTTCTATCTCATGAGCAGAGGCATCAGTGAAGAGGAAGCCAAGGCTATGATAGTTAGAGGCTTCGTAGAGCCAATATCTAAGGAGCTTCCCCTAGAATATGCTGTGGAAATGAATAATCTAATTAAGCTTGAGCTTAAGGGAACTATAGGTTAGGAGGGATACAATGGAACAGAGAATTTTAACTAATATTAACAAGATACCTGTTAGAACCTATAGATGGCTTCAGGTTAACGATATAACTCTAAAGGATGTAAATATACCGGAGATAAAATCCTACCAGAAGGAGTATCTTCCAAACTCAGTACCTCAAGGAATAACCCTTGAGCCATCCTCAAGCAAGGTTAAGCCTTTAGGTTTTGGTAAGGATTATACCTATGGAATTGGACCAGAACTCACAGAAATGGCTGAAAAAAGCTTTAACACCAGCTTCTTTGTACAGGGAGAAAAGAACACAAAGGTTCAAGAGCCAATGATCTTAAATTATATGGCTGATCATAAGGATCCTGCTGTAATTTCTAATAATGTAATTGTTGCAGAAGAAAATTCATCCTTTACTCTAATACTTAACTATAAGAGCGGAGAAGATACTGAAGCCTTCTATAATGGCATAACTAAAATTTATGCTAAAAGTGGTGCCAATGTTACAGTTATAAAGCTACAGACTTTAAACAACAAATCACATTATTTTGATTCTTTCCTATCTATTGTTGAAGCTAATGCCAAGATAAATTTAGTTTCTATAGAGCTAGGAGGAAAAAACAGCATAACAAGTAATCACTCATATCTTTTAGGAGATAATGCAGAAGGTCACGTGGATACTGTTTATTTTGGAAGTGAAAAAAGATATATTGATATGAATTATGTTATGAGCCATAGAGGCAGAAGAGCCAAAGGAAATATTTTAGTAAAGGGTGCCCTTCTAGATGAAAGCAATAAGATATTTAGAGGAACTATAGATTTTAAAAAAGGTGCTATGAGGTCTAAAGGTCGTGAGGAAGAATACTGTATGATTCTAAGCCCTAAGGCCCAAAGCAATGCTGTTCCCCTCCTCCTATGCGATGAGGATGACGTGGAAGGAGAGCATGCTGCTAGTGCAGGAAGAATTGATGAAAGCAAGCTTTTTTATCTCATGAGCAGAGGCTTTGATGAAAAGGAATCTAGAAGGATATTTATAGAGGCTTCCTTTACCCCTATTATAGATAAAATTCCTCTAGAGAATTTAAGAGAAGAAATAAAATTAGATATTAAGAGGCGTCTTGACCATGAAAGCCAAGCTTAATGTAGAGACTATAAAAAAGGACTTTCCAGTTTTAAACCAGCCTGGAGAAAAAAAGCTTGTATATCTAGACAGTGCAGCTACTGCGCAGAAGCCTCTAGCGGTAATTAATGCTATTAAGGATTACTATGAGAGGCTTAATGCTAACCCTCATAGAGGAGCTTATAATTTAAGCATACTGGCAACAGAAGCCTATGACAGTGCAAGAGCAGAGGTAAGAGATTTCATAGGTGCTCTTCATAATGAAGAAATAATATTTACTAAGGGCTCAACTGAGTCCTTTAACCTTTTGGCTTATTCCTATGGAATGAATTTCCTTAAAGAAGGAGATGAAATCGTCCTTTCCATAGCTGAGCATCACAGCAACCTAATTCCCTGGCAGCAGGTAGCAAGGGCTAAAGGTGCAATTCTAAAGTATATGTATATAAATGAAAACTACGAGCTATCAGATGAGGAAATAGAAGATAAGATCACTTCTAAGACAAAGCTTGTAGCTATAACTGGTATGTCAAATGCTCTCGGTACAATCTTTCCCATAGAAAAGATAATTAAGAGAGCCCACGAATTTGGAGGAGTTGTTTGTATAGACGCCGCTCAAAGCGTAGTTCATAAAGAGATAAATGTTAGAGACCTTGATGCTGACTTTTTAGTATTTTCTGGTCATAAGCTTATGTCACCTATGGGCATTGGAGTTCTTTATGGCAAGAAAGAGCTTTTAGAAAAAATGCCACCCTTCCTTTTTGGTGGTGATATGGTAGAATATGTTTACGAGGATAATACCACCTTTGCTGAGCTTCCCTATAAGTTTGAGGGTGGTACTCAAAATGTAGAAGCAGCTATTGGCTTAAGGGAAGCGATAAGATACATCAAAGGTATAGGTATAAAGGAAATAGAAGAACATGTTAGCAATCTCCTAACCTATGCTCATGAAAAACTTGAGAAGCTGGACTTTATTACTTTATACGGTCCAATTGAAGCTAATAAAAATGGTGGAGTAATTTCCTTTAACGTAAAGGATGTACACCCTCATGATGTGTCCACAATCCTGGATTCTTACGGAGTTGCAATTCGCTCCGGAAATCATTGTGCACAGCCCCTAATGAGGTATCTTAATATTAATTCCACCTGCCGAGCAAGCTTTTATCTATATAACACTAAAGAAGACATTGACATATTTATAGATAGCCTAAAAAATGTAAGGAGGTGGCTTGGCTATGGATCTTAATTCTATTTATACAGAGCTAATAATGGAGCATAATTCCTCTAGCAGGAATAGAAGACACTTAGACCATGCTGACGTTATTGAAAAAGGACACAATCCAAGCTGTGGGGATGAAATATCTCTAGAGGTGGAGTTTCAAGGTGATATTATAAAGGATCTTTCCTTTACAGGCACAGGCTGTGCCATATCTCAGGCTTCTACCTCCATGATGATTGACCTTATAAAAGGAAGGTCTAAAGAGGAAGCATTAAATCTTATTGAGACCTTTTTAGGTATGATTAAAAGAGAGGCTTACAAAGAAGAAGACCTAGAGGTATTAGGGGATGCAGTTGTTCTTCAAAACATCTCCAATATGCCTGCTAGAGTTAAATGTGCTGTGCTAGCCTGGCATACTTTAAAAGAAAGTGTTAATAGGTGATGAAATGAAAAAATTTGTATGCGTGGAATGCGGATATATATATGATCCAGAGATAGGAGATCCTACCTTTGGCATAGCTCCCGGAACCTCCTTTGAGGATATTCCTGAAGATTGGTTTTGTCCTATTTGTGGTGAACCTAAGGACTGCTTTGAGGAGCTTTTAGATTAACAAAAAAGGCTGGGTTATCTCTTAAGATAGCCTGGCCATTTTTTATTTATATGTTATTTTTTGCTTTAAGAGGCACATATCTATGTTGAAGATACAAGCTTATGAATACTCCTAAATAAAAAATAGGGAAGAAATAAATAATTTTCTTAAAAATTAACGATATAACATAACCAATTACCAAAAACAAAAACAGTGGTATATCCATTAGATAGCTAGCTTTCTCCTCAGGATAAACTTCCGCTCCACAGCTTTTACAGTTCATGGAGTTTTGTGGACTAATCCACATCCTCTTCCAAGGGGATACGGCTTGTCTATCGCAATAAGGGCAGATAGACTTGTATCTTTCTTCATCTTTTTCCATAGTTAACACCTCTATAATAAAAATACTTACAGGAATATTATAATATTAATGGCTTATTTTACAAGAGATTTTTTTAGAATAAAGAAAAGTACCCATAATTTTTTCATGAGTACTACTTCTAGAAATATATTAATAGATTTTAAAGGCAAATTTATCCCAAGGCTCTAAATAATCAAGAAGCATAAGCTCTTCTTCTTTTATCCTTCCTACAACATTGGTTTTGCCTGAGTTTTCCATATCCTTAAGAGCTATCTGAAGCTCACCAGCATACTGCAGATAAAGGTCATTTTCTATGAGTATATCCCCTCTTTTTATATTTCTTGTATTGAAAGGCTTAAACTCTCTTCCTTTATATTTAACCCTACTTTGAGTGCTTCTTATGAGATAGTCTGACACATCCCCTCTATAGAAATGGAATTCATCCAATGCTATGGTTTTTTCAAGAGGAGAAATTCCCTCATAAAGCTCTATATTAAAGGTCATAAGCTCAGTATTGATATTTGCTAAGGCCTTAAATTCTTCCTCACTGGCATAGCAATTTGATATTATGACGTCGTCAATAAGTCCTGTGGCCAATAGATGCTTTGCCTGAACCTCAATAGGAAGATTTCTATGAAGCTCAAGGGTTGGTAGGCCTTCCATTATAGGCCATGGCCCAAAGGTAGCAGCTCTAGAGGTTACAAAAGCAGCTGTTCTTAACCCCTCCTCCTTAAACTGCTTGCTGGACTTTATAAAATGCTCATAGGAAAGTCCCGAATATCTGTGGGGATAAAAATTATGGCAGCCTATTAAATTCTCTTTATTAGGCTTATACATCATAATATTTTCAATATATTTATTTGCATTGCTCATATTAAGCTCAATTTTTAGGTTATGGGGATTATAGGTCATCATTGCTTCTTCTACTCCAGAAAACCCCATATCAAGCCTTATACCCATTGCACCTAATTCATTAAAAAAGGATAGATCATTATAGCTTATATTAAGATCTCTAAAAATTCTCGGAGCAAGGTCTGCAATAACCTCCATTCCTTTAGAATTGGCATAGGTAATGGTTTCTTTAAAGGAGGAAAGAATTTTTTCCTTATCTCCTTCAACTGATAACAAACAGGTAAAAACCCTCTTTGCACCGTACTTATAGGCAAGATCTATGTAAGCCTTGTCCTTTTCTGGATCTGAGTGCATGGGGTATAAAGAAATACCAAGTTTATGCATAATAATCCTCCCTTTTATTTTTTTACTTATATTTCATTAACAAGTAGCTCAATAAAATTGCAGATATCCCCTTCTCTATAATTAATTGAAAGCATTCCTTCTATCTTCTTCAGCCTCTCCCTTAAAAAGCTATAAAGCTTTGGATACCTAGAAATAATAAGCTCTGATTTATCAAAGTAATTAATGTGTTCAACTTTAAAAATCTTTTCCGTCAAACATCCAAAATGCATTAAAAGTCCATTTATCTTATCTTTGTCCATAATTAATGAGAACTTCTTTTTTGATTCCATGAGAATACTATATATAGCTTTCAATACCTCTTGTCCCTTTGGAAGGCCAAGATGCTCCGTATAGACAACCTCCATTTCCTTTAAAAGCGCCTTTTCCTCTTTTATCTCTGGGAGTGCCTCTCTTAAAAACTCCTCTAAGGAAAGATATTCTACATCGTCAATATCCACCTTAAAAGCACTTATTACTTTTAAAATATGATAGCTTTCTCTAAGCTCGGAAACCTTTTCCATGAATTCATCTCTATCCTTTAAGGATAGGTTAATAACCTTATAGTCACCAGAGGGATATCTCTTATATACAAGGTCCTTAAGCCTTTCAGCCGTCCCATCTCCAGTATAGCAGGCAGTAATTATAGCCTTCTCTTTAGCAATCTTTCTTTGCTCCACACTTCTTGAGGTATATCGATTTTCAGGATCTAAAGAGGAAGCAATTTCTTCAATGCTAATATTTATTAGTGCCTTTCTTATAGCTTCTATAACCAAAGGAGTACTAACCATATCTATAGCAATAGTCTTTATACCTGTTTCCTCCTGAATAACATTACCGAAAAACTTTAATGAGCCCATATCCACAAGAATTAAAGCACCCATACCCTCATGATGTTTTTTAACCAGCTCCTTAACCTTATCTAAGCCTTCTTCTGGTTTCATAGACAAAGGCATATCAAAAGCCTTACCATGCTTTGTATTCAAAAGCTGATTAGCAACCTCAACCATGGAGCTAGCAGTGTTGCTTCCATGCATGGCCACTATCACTGCCACCCTGCCTGCCTTCTTCTGAGTTTCTGCTGCAAAAAACATGGTAATAAAGCCTATTTCATCTATAGGCACCTCTATCCCATATTTTTCTTCAATCTTTTCTCCAAGAAGCATGGCCACCTTAAATTCCTTAGTATAGCTTCTTTTTATGCTGCTGAGCTTAGGGTTATCAATAAGCTTGCCCTCCTCAGCTCTTAAGAAGAAAGCATCTAAGTGAATGAGCAATCCTAAAAAGGTATTTCTTGAAAGACTTCTTTTTAGCTTGAATTCTGCAAGGCTCATGAAGGCTTTTAAAAACTCGTAAAGCTCTCCATCAATGAGATTTCTTATATCGTCCTCCCCTTCTTCCGCTTCTAAGCTCTCAAGATATCTCTCCACATAGGTTTCCAGATCTTCTGAAAGCTTCAGCGTAATGTCCCTTGGGTCTAAGCCCTTCTCTTGAAAGGACTTAGATCTACTTTCAAGAAAATCATATATGTTATGAGATAGATCATACTTGTCTTCAAGCTCTCCAAAGGGCGAAGCAGTAAAACCTTTTCCGGAATTTATGCTTAGATACTCCACATTTTTAATCTTTTCCGCAGTAAGTATCCCTTTCTTTACCTCTTCGTTAAAATCCTCTTTACGGATAAAAACCTCCGCTTCCTCTCTAAGGCTTCTTAAAAATGCCTTAGCACAGGCTATTTGTATATCACTCTTAAGCTGACCTATATTATTTAGACAATCATAGGTCAAAAGGGCTGTAAGGGCATCCTTTTCTATTTCGATGTTCTTGTGTACCCTTACAGACTCCTCTTGCAGAAAATTCTTTATTAAATCCAACCTCTCATCCCCGCTGCGATCACGTAAAGGCGGAAGGGTTATTGTTACAGGAATCCTTCTTTTAAAGGTCTTTAAGAGAGATGACTCGGTATTTTCTGTAGTGGCACAAATAATCATTAAAGATATAGGGATTTCTTTAGTACTTCCTAAAGGAATATAATAGCCATAATCTATAAGGGTGAAAAGGAGTTCTTGTCCCTCAGGAGGAAGTCTATGTATTTCGTCTAGAAAAAGAATTCCATCCCTGCTTTTTTCTATTATTCCCTCTTTATCCTCATAAGCACCAGTATAAGCACCTTTTTTTACTCCAAAGAGATGAGCAATTAATAGCTGTGGATTATTAGCATAATCTGCACAGTTAAAGACAGCAAAGCTGTTTTTATCTTTAATTCTATTGCTTGCTAAGGCAAACTGAAACATAACCTTGGCAAAGAAGGATTTACCAACGCCAGTTTCTCCAACTATTAGAGTGTGCAGGCCCTTTGGAGGGTAAACTATAGCTGCCTTTGCCAGTGATATCTGGTGCTTGAGGCTGCCTTGCTTTCCTGTCAGCCTTAAAAAGGGATCATCTTCCTCATCCTTCCTATAGCTATTATCTTTTATTCCAGCTATAAGCTCCCCTTCTTCTGCAATATAATATATGACCGGTCTACCTTCTCTTTTCTTAATTCTGCCTTGATTAATAAGCTTTGAAAGCTCCCGCACAACATTAGGCCTTCTCATAGCTAAAAGATCTGAAAGCTCACCGGCACTGCAGCCTATAACACCATCTTCCTTAAGCTGTTCCCGGCAGACTTCCTTCAGTATTTCAAAAACCTCATCATTTTTCAAAGGAAATCACCATCACTTATTTTTTCTTTTTTAACTCTGGGAACTTTGCAACTCCTTTTAACTTATTTTCCTCTACCATAACTCTGGTTATTTCGAAAAACATAATACAGGTGAAGGAAAAGATTAAAAACAATATTATCCATACCCACTGAGATAAACCCTTAAAGAAAATTAAAGGAATTATTAATATTAAGGGTGAGGTAAATGCTAAAATCCACCGGTTTACCTTATATCTTTTGGTAATTTCTTTAGTAAGATTTACTGAGAATAACATAAAGACTATGGCTCCAAAAATATATAAGACTTTACTCATGCTCTCTCTACTCCTTTTTCATTTCTTTACACATCTCTACCATCTGTTCAATGAGTGATTTTTCTGATATGGCAGTCATAAGCTGATCCTGTGCATGAACCATTAATAATGTCATTTTTAATTCACCGCCGTTTATCTCAGCCTGAATGAGTTTTGTTTGAGTGTTATGAGCTATATCTAACTCCTCCTGTGCCTTAGAAAGCAGTTCCTCTGCTTCTTTAAAATTTCCTGTTCTTGCTGCCTTTAAAGCTTCATAGGCATAACCTCTTGCGTCTCCTCCATGGGATATTATTTCAAATATTTCTGATTCTAACATAAATAAACCTCCATTAAAATTTAAACTGCGGTAAATAATTTTTGTTTATTTGAAGCATTTCCTCTGTAAGCTTTAAAGCTATTTCCACCGATGGAACAAGGGGATGACAGCTCATAGCCAATACTGCCTTATTCCTATCTCCCTTAACTGCCGCCTCAACGGCATTTATTTCATAGGATTTTACACTTTGTAAAAGACCCATAACCTCAGGAGGAAGCTTATCTATAATTAAGGGTGTTACCCCTTTTTTGTCAACAATACAATTGGTTTCAATAACACTGTCATAAGGAAGCTCTTTTATAACCCCTTTATTTTGTGTATTCACCGTATGAATTTCCTTCTTATCATTATATATGGAACTTATTAATGATACTGCAGCATCGGAATAATAGGCTCCGCCCCTTTTTTCCAGTTCCTTAGGCTTTTCCTCAAGAGTCTCATCCTTATAAAGCTCAAAAAGCCTTTCCTCTACCTTTTTTACAACCTCTGCCCTTGTGCCGCTACCACCCTCTGCTGCTGCCTCCTGCTCCTCCTTAAGAAGCCTGTCAGTCATATAAAAATACCTATGGTAAGGGCTTGGAATCATATTTAAAGCTCTTAAAAAATCTCCATTCCACTTAAGATCCGTTATATTATTCATGGTGAGACTAGCTCCATCTAATAGCTTTTCCACTACCTCTCTGGTTACATCCTCACCTCTTAGGTAAACCTTTGTACCCCATAACAGATGATTTAAGCCCGCAAATTCAATAAAGATATCCTCATAGGGAGCATCAAGAATTTTAGCTATGTCCATCCTCATATGAATAGGAACGTTGCAAAGTCCAATACACCTAATATTAGTATACTTTACAATTGCTTCCGTTACCAGTCCCGAAGGATTTGTAAAATTAATTAACCAGGCATTAGGGCATAGCTCCTCCATATCCTTAGCTATTTCAAGTAAAACTGGCACAGTCCTCAGAGCCTTGGCAAAGCCTCCTGGGCCTGTAGTCTCCTGCCCTATAACATTATATTTTAAAGGAAAACGCTCATCCACCCCTCTAGCCTCAAGGCCTCCTACTCTAAACTGAGTTACCACAAAATCTGCATCTCTTAAGGCCTCTCTCCTATCTAGTGAAAGGTAAATTTCTGTATTAAGTCCTGCTCTTTTTATCATTCTTTTTGCAAGATTTCCTACAATATTAAGCTTCTCCTCTCCATCCTTAATATCAACTAAGTGTATTTCCTTTACTGGAAGCTCCCTGCTTCTCTTTATAAATCCATCTATTATTTCAGGAGTATATGAGCTACCTCCTCCTATAACTGCTATTTTTAGTGTCATAAGCTTATCCTCCTTAAGAAAATATCCTTTAATGTGAAGTGGCACCCTAGAGTGCCACTAAAATATACTGATAATTTTTATGCTTAAACTCCTACTGTGCTGCCTTCCTTAGCCTCAAGAGCTGCATTTTCCTCAGCTACCATCTTCTTCTCATAAACCTTGAAGAAAGGATAGTATATTAAGGTAGTAATGGCAATATTAATAATTACCATTGCCACAGCTCCCCAGTTACCGCCTGTGGCCATATAAGCTCCTATTGGTGCAGGAAGTGTCCAAGGTGCTAGGATATAGAATTTTCCAACTAAACCAGTAGATACTGCAAAATAAGAAAGTATACCGGTTACTGTAGGTCCTAATACAAAAGGTATAGCCAGTATTGGGTTCATAACCAAAGGAACACCAAAAATCATTGGCTCATTTATATTAAAGATTCCTGGTATTATTGAGAAACGTCCAACCTGCTTAAGATATTCTGATTTAGAGAATATCATTAAAATACAGAGTCCTAGGGTTGCACCGGAACCACCAATCCAGATAAGCCACTGGAAGAATGGCTCTGGAGCAATATTAGGCATTGCAGTTCCTGCTGCAACAGCACTGATATTTTCATCTAAAAGCACTAGCCATATAGGCCTTATAACAGAACCTATAACAGAAACTCCATGGATACCTGCAGACCATAGAAGAGTAATAAGAATTACCGGAACTACTACTCCGCCCAGGTTATTACCCATTACTCCCTTAATAGGAGCAAAGAGCTTTAGAAGATTAGCATTAATATCAAAATCTAGAAGTACTCTTATAACCCACATAATAACTATAATAAAAGCTGCTGGGATTAGGGCCTCAAAGGATCTTGCTACTGACTCAGGAACCTGCTCAGGCATCTTTAAGGTTACATTGAATTTCTTTAAAAGCCTCAAGGTCTCTACGGCAAAAATCATGGTTAATATAGCTGTGAACATACCAGATCCTCCAAGGTTACCCATTGGAAGTACCCATCCCATAGTTGCTGCTCCCTGAACTCCTGCTTTTGAAGCTGCAGTCATTACAGCATCTACATTTAAAGGCACTGTTGCCATTAAAAAAGCTGCTAAGGATAAAACTCCTCCGCTGACACCATCCAACTTATAGGATTTTGCCAGGCTATACCCCATACCATAAGAGGCATATAGTGCCATAAGACTTACTGTAAGTCTAAATGGTATCATTATATCACCCACATAAGGGGCAACTAAATCCTTCAAGCCTTGGCTTGGAGGCTGTGCAATAATGATAAAGAATGAACCAACAATTATTAAGGAAAGAGTGGATATAACTCCATCTCTCACCGCTCTTAAATGCCTCTGTTCAGAGAGACGAGCCATAGGTGGCATGAATTTTTCTTCAAGCCATAATAAAAAAGCATTCATAATTACCCTCCTTAAAATAAATTAATTAAATAAAATTATTCCTCAGGCTATAATGGCCTGATTATTATTGGTGTTTTTTTATTTGATCTAAAACCTTTGGTGCGCCTATAGGTGTATAACCCATTGGCACAATAAGCTCTATAGGAACCCCTGCAGCAGCTGCCTGTTCCTGAAATACCTTCATTCTATGCTTAACCTGAGGAGCAACGATAGCTAAGTCATAGCTGTTATCTTTAAGCTCATCTTCAAATTCTCCAGTACCTACTGCTTTAATTTCCAAAGGGAAGCCTTGCTTGTCTGCTTCTTTTTTAATAGCTTTAACAACAATAGCTGAAGACATCCCTCCGGAGCACACCATTAATACCTTCATAATAATTACCTCCTTTCCCTGTAATCATTATCAGCAATTTTAATGCCAACTTTTGTAAAGGTGTGATTCAAAAGGTTTACAGGAGTAGTGTATCATCTTGATACACTACTCCTCTCCCTTTTCCCCAAAAGATACACACCATGGAATATCAATTCACACACATATAAACTTCAATTCATCCACCATGGAATATCAATTCACTTACATAATACTTCCATTCATTCACGTTTATACTTCTCAACTCCCACACTATACTACTTCAATTCTCACACCAATTAGAGAGTTTCCATAAGAAAGTAAAAAGCAACGAGATTTTCTCGTTGCTTATCTTTGATATTATGCTCATAATCCCACAGATCAGTATTTATGTGTGAGCAATCTTGCACTATGTATTTTACAATGAAATGATAAGTTCATACAGTGAATAGTGGTACAACTACCAAAATAATAACTACCATTAATAGTCCTTTCACCTTTATCAATAAATTCTTTCATAAAATCTAATGCTTTTGCTTCCATTTCCTCATTGGGATAGACAAACATTAAATATTCCATTTGCTGCCCCTACATAGAAAACACAGATACTTTTTACTTCTTAATATAAGAAAACTTTACATTACTTTTTATTAATACTCTTAATTAATTTTATAATTACAAAAATACCCAATCCCATAAATATTACTGTTGATGAAACAATCACAATGGGTAGGAACCGAATTAAATTTTGCATTATAACCCCTCCTCCTATACTAAAAATATAATACAAAAGTGACTTAATTTAATTATGTATTAACTTCTAATAATTGTAAATATTATGCATATATTAACTTTTTGGATAAAAGTCTTTACTGTTATATCCTTATGAATAGGATGAGATGTAAACCAATAATATAGTGCAAAATTTATATATTGTGCATAATATGGTTATAATTATATGCTACATTATATTAAACAATATTTCTTTTACCACCTATTTATTTTGTAATATATTATAAATACACTGCAGATACTCTCATTTTTTACCCTTTTTTACTTTCCAGATTATCATTTACTCTTCTATTTTCTTTCCTTTTCTATTGAAATTTTGCAAGATTATAGTATAATAATATCTGTTTAGTAAAGATAATAATATTGTTTAGTATATGTAATCTTAAGGAGGACTTATGGATATAGGTTATAAGATTAAACAGCTGAGAGTTCAGAAGGGGCTTACCCTAGAGGAGCTTGCTAGTCGTAGTGAGCTTACTAAGGGTTTTTTATCTCAGCTAGAACGTAATTTGACCTCTCCCTCCATATCAACTCTTAATGATATTCTTGAGGTACTAGGTACTACTCTTTCAGACTTCTTTCAGGAAGCAAAGGAGGAGAAGGTTGTTTTTCAAAGTAAGGATTTTTTCACTGATGAAAAGCAAGACTATACCATTCACTGGATAGTCCCTAACTCTCAAAAAAATGAAATGGAGCCAATTTTATTGGAGCTTCTCCCCGGGGCCAATAGCTTTCGGGTGAGTCCCAGTGCCGGAGAAGAATTTGGATATGTTTTAGAGGGACGCATTACCCTTGTCAATGGTGATAAGGAGTATGCAGTAAAAAAAGGTGAAACCTTTTATTTAAACGGGAAAAATTATCACTTTATTAAAAATGATAAAAAGACCCTTGCAAAAATTCTGTGGGTATCCACCCCACCTTTATTTTAGGAGGTAGCTATGGGAAAGCTCATTCAGTTTAAAAACATTGTTAAAGAATTTGATGGTCAGTTGGTTTTAAAAGGAATTAACCTAGATATAAATGAAAATGAATTTGTGACCCTTTTAGGACCTTCAGGCTGTGGTAAAACTACTCTTTTAAGAATTTTAGGAGGCTTTTTAACCCCCACTGAAGGTAAGGTGCTTTTTGATAATGAGGATATAATAAACATCCCTCCTTATAAGAGAGAGGTTAATACCGTCTTTCAAAAGTATGCACTCTTTCCCCATATGAATGTATATGATAATATTGCCTTTGGCCTTAAAATAAAAAAAGAACCAAAGGACATCATAGAGCAAAAGGTTATGAGAATGCTTAAACTAGTTGGTCTTGAGGAGTATAGAAAAAGAAAGGTTACAGAGATGTCAGGTGGGCAGCAGCAGAGGGTAGCCATTGCCAGAGCCTTGGTAAATGAGCCTAAGGTTCTACTCTTAGATGAACCCTTAGGAGCCTTAGATCTTAAGCTTCGTAAAGAAATGCAGCAGGAGCTTAAGAAAATACAGCAGGAAGTTGGAATCACCTTTATATATGTAACCCAAGATCAGGAAGAAGCTCTTACCATGAGCGATAAGATTGTGGTTATGAGGGAAGGTGAAATCCTTCAAGTAGGAACTCCTACTGATATTTATAACGAGCCCATTAATGAATATGTTGCTAATTTTATAGGTGAGAGCAACATTATTGATGGAGTTATGCTGGAGGATTATCTTGTAGTCTTTGAGGATAAGAGGTTTAAATGTATGGATTTCGGCTTCTCACCAAACGAAAAGGTGGATGTGGTTATTCGCCCTGAGGATTTAGATATTGTTCCAAAGGAACAGGGTAAGCTAAAAGGTGTAGTAAAATCTGTCCTCTTTAAAGGAGTTCATTATGAAACTATAGTAGAAACAAGAGCAGGAACAAGTATTACAGTTACAATGAAGGTTTCTGATGAAAAGCCCGTTATAAACACTAAAGCAAATGAAAAGATGAGTGCTAATGACTTTTATCTTGATGTAAGCGATATTTCTGAGCTTACTGATGGAGATATTATAGCCAGAGCCGATGCTCAGGCCTGGAATCCAGATACCTATAATTCCGTATCAATTCATAAGGTGGAATATGAAATAAAGGAAGCTAAGGGAGTTTATCCTGTAACCTTCTCCACCCAGGCGGGAACCTCCGTCACTGTAAATATGGTAGTAAAAGATGAGAACAGAATTGTAAGTAATGAATATCAAGAGGAAATCTTTGCAGTTAACTTCTTTAAGAGTGTAGATGATATTAAGGAAAGCATGACCTTAACAACAGACCTTAAAACCTGGGCAAATGCATCCGCCTGGAGTCTAGAAGATGAATCCTCTGTGGAGATTACCGAGGTTTCCTATGATTTTGATCCAGAAAACATAACTCCTGGAGAATACGAGGTAACCTTTAAAACAGAGGGCTATCAATATAAGATAGATACAACGGATTATCATGAGGTAGATTCAGTGGTGGGACTTGATTTTACACCTGATGATATTCATATAATGTCAAAGCAGGGGAGTTACTAATCATGAAAGAATTTCGCAATATGACCTACCCCTATATAGTATGGATTTCTATAATGATAGTGGCCCCCATACTTTTGATACTCATGTATGCCTTTACCACCAAAGGCAATGATGTCACCACCTTTCGCTTTACCTTTGATAACTTTGCTAAATTCTTTAGTGATCCAATATTTCTTGATGTTCTAAAAAGATCACTGATTGTAGCAGTAGTTACAACAATCATATGCATACTTATAGGCTATCCTTCAGCCTACATTATTGCCAATGCCTCAGGTAAGCTTAAGGTAATGCTTCTTTTACTTATAACCATACCAATGTGGATTAACATGCTGGTACGTACCTATGCCTGGATTGGAATACTTCAGGATGATGGAATAATAAACATGGTTCTTGGTTGGTTTGGTATTAAGCCTATAAAGATCCTTTATACAAATTTTGCAGTAATTTTAGGAATGGTATATAACTTTGTACCTTTTATGATACTTCAAATATATACCTCCTTAGAAAAGATGGATAAGAGCCTTTTAGAGGCTGCCAGTGATTTAGGTGCTGATAGGGTTCAAAGCTTTTTAAGAGTTACTCTTCCCCTATCACTTCCAGGGGTTATCAGCGGTATTACCTTAGTATTTCTTCCGGCAGTATCCAGCTTCTTTATTCCAAAGCTTCTGGGCGGAGGTCAATATGTACTTATAGGAAATGTAATTGAATCTCAATTTATAACCTCTGGAAACTGGAACTTTGGTAGTGCAATTTCTCTTATTATGGCTGTAATAATAATGATATCCATGTATATAACTAAAAAGGTTGATAAAAACGGTTCTTCAGAAGGAGGGGTATTACGATGAAAAAATCAGGTTTATTTTCAAAGTTTTTTATATCCTTAATGCTCCTTTTCTTCTATATACCAATAATATATATAATTGTTTTTTCCTTTAATGGAAGCAGGTCCTTGACCCATTGGAGTGGCTTTTCCTTAGAATGGTATGAAAAGATGTTTCAAAACTCAACAATGACTGATGCCATTTTATACACAATCCTTATAGCAGTACTTGCCACGGTTATTTCCACCATTGTGGGAACTATAACTGCCATAGGACTTTCTAAAAGCCGTAAAATCTTAAGAACCTTTGTAGAAAGGATAAGCGATTTTCCTATTATGAATCCGGAAATCGTAACAGCCATAGGTCTTTTAATGTTTTTTAGTGCTCTGGGAATTAAAAAGGGTTTTGGCACACTGCTTTTGGCTCATGTGATGTTTTGTATACCTTATGTAATATTAAGCGTATCACCAAAGCTTCGATCCTTAGATCCAAATCTGGCTGATGCAGCTCTAGATTTGGGAGCCACTCCCTGGCAGGCACTACTAAAGGTTATTGTACCTCAGATAATGCCCGGGATTATCTCTGGAGCCCTTATTGCCTTTACAATGTCCTTTGATGATTTTATCATTTCATATTTTGTAACAGGCAATGGAATTAACAATATTTCTATTTTAGTTTATACTATGAGTAAGCGTGTTAACCCTTCTATTAATGCTCTGTCAACAATAATTATTTTATTAATAACCCTTGTGTTGGTTCTAATAAATTTAGTGCCTGCATTAAAATCTAAAACAAAGGAAGGTATAGAATGAAAAAATTATCTGCTTTAATTATAGCCCTGTCCCTGCTCCTTACTGGCTGCAGCGGAGCTTCCTCTAAGGATGCAGTAGAAAAGTATGGTTCTGACACCCTAAAGCTCTTTACTTGGGGTGAATATACAGGAGAAAATCTAATCTCAGACTTTGAAGAAAAGTTTGGAGTTAAGGTTATTGTTGAATACTTTGACTCTAATGAAATGATGTATACAAAGCTTCAAGCAGGAGACTCTTATGATGTTTTGATTCCTTCTGATTACATGATTGAAAGATTAATAAAGGATAAATCTCTTACAGAGCTTAATAAAGATTTGCTCCCTAACCTTTCAAATCTTGCAGAAGGGGTAACAAAGCTATCCTATGATCCTGAAAATAAGTATTCAGTTCCTTATTTCTGGGGTAATGTAGGTATAGTTTATAATCATAAAAATGTACCTAAAGAGCTTATTGAAAAGCAAGGCTTTGAAATCTTTAAAAATGCAGATTATAAGGGCAGAGTATTTATGTATGACTCAGAAAGAGATGCTTTTATGGCTGCCTTTAAGGCCTTAGGCTATTCTATGAATACAGATAAAGAAGAAGAAATTCAAGCTGCATATAACTGGCTTAAGGAATTTAATGATACCATGGATCCAGCCTATGTTACCGATGAGGTTATAGATCAGATGATGGGCGGAGCAAAGGATATTGCATTGGTATACAGCGGTGATGCTACTGTAATATTAGATGAAAATGAAGACATGAGCTTCTATCTTCCTTCTGAGGGAACAAACCTTTGGAGTGACTCTATGGTTATTCCTGCAAATGCAAAAAATCCTCTTTTAGCTCATGAATTCATTAACTATGTACTCACCTATGATGCCTCCTACGATAATACTGAAACAGTAGGCTATGCATCCTCTAATAAAGAGGTCTTAGAAGATATGAGCGCCTCAGATGGCCCTTATGGAGACAATGAAGCCTATCTTCCTAGAACTGATAATGCTAAGGATGAAATTTTCGTAGATAATGCCGTATTAAAACAAAAGCTCTCTGAGCTATGGATTAAGGTTAAGGCATCAAAATAACCTTAATAAATGAGTAAAATAAATGCAGGTCTTTATGGTGTGCTGCCCTATATAGTTGCAGCATATCATTAAGACCTGCTTTCTTTTATTGTATTAATTTATAAAGGCAAAGTCTACTGTATCTCTTAAAGCATCAGCCTCAGGATACATAAGCTCTTCAGTAATGTCCTCTCCTCTGCTATTATATAGCCTCATGAAGGCAATACCTTCTATTGCTTCTTCATCTAATAAAGGCCATACCTTAAGGAAATACCTCTCGCCTCGTGTACTTATCTTAATATTTTCTTTCTTTAGATTTAATCCAATGGAGCTTATGAAAGAGTCCTTATTATCTCCTGCAGCAATGAGATACTTCCCTTTATCAGTAAAAATAGTCCTTGAAAAGCATCTGCTTACACCGTACTGAACCCATTGACACTTAAGCTTGCCGTTATAACCCTTTAGGTATACGGCCATACCAAATTCCCCCTCATACATAAAGGAGATAATTCTTGCATTATCCACATATCTTGAAGAAACTATAGAAATATTCCCCTCCCCTTCAAGGCTATGAGCTTTAATGCTAAGTAGTAAATCAAAGCTGTTATCCTTAATGAGATAATCATTGCCTTTGTTGTAAATAAAAAGAATAAAAATAATAGCTAATAATAAGGTTCCAACTAAATAATTATCCACTAAACTCACCTCCTTATATTATTATAATCTTTTTTCTTGCTTAACCGTTGTAACTTTTTTACAATTAATTAAAAATTAATTTTTTATTAACAATTTTAAAATTCTTTACAAAATACTCTATTTATAAAAATTAACAATCATTAAGCTCTAGCTGGTCTAAATTCTTTTTATCAAAAGCACATATCCGTCCAGTTTTCAACAAATATATAAATGCAACCATTAGAAGAATTCCTTTAATCACGCTGCTGAGACTTATGCTCCACCATACCCCATTAAGACCTAAAGCTGTTTGTGTGGATAAAAGCTCTGCCGAAGGAACTCTAAGGCCTGTAAAGACTATGCTTATAATAGATGGTAATAGAGTTTTTCCTAAGCCATTAAAAGCTCCAGCTGTTGTAATCTCTATGCACATAAAGAGCTGAGAATAACCAAGTATCTTTAGATATTCACTCCCAATAGCTATGGACTTAGGATCATTAGGAATAAAGACTTTGAATATATCTCCTCCCAATATTACTAATAGAAGTGTTGCTCCCAAACCAACCACAAAAGCCATAATCATAGTATATATGTAACCTTTGATAATTCTGTCCTTTTTTCCTGCCCCATAATTTTGTCCTATGAAGGCACTTAAGGCAGTGGATAAGCCACCTGCTGTCATCCAAGATATGGCCTCAATCTGAGAGCCGATTTTCTGAACCCCTATAGCCTCAGCTCCCCACACAGCAATAATTCTTGCTATAAGCATGGCAAAGGCTGTAAAAAGTCCTTCTTGAATAGCTACAGGAACTCCAAGATGTATTATTGCACGAAGATAATCAAAGTTAATCTTCTGAAAGAGTCTAAATTTAAGATATTCTTCTTTTCCTCTAATTATTCGTATAATAAAACAAAGGGATACAATTATTTGAGCAAGCACCGTTGCTATTGCTGCTCCTGCTACCCCCATAGGCTTAATGGGTCCGAAACCCATAATAAGTATTGGATCTAAAACTAAATTAAAAACCAGACCTAGGGTGTTAATCTTTAGTGGAGTAGAAGAATTTCCTAAACCATTAAATATTGCTGTAAATACAGGATTAATAAAATAAGCTGCAAAACCTATGCAGGTAATAACAAGATAAGTCTCTGCCATAGCAAAAACCTCAGGATCTCCAAGGTTAAAAAAGCCTATTAGCTGTTTTCTAAAGACAAATACAAAAAAGGTATAGGATAATGCTAGTATTATATTTAGCTGAACAGAAGTAGTTACATAATTTTTAACAGAATGGACATCCTTTCTGCCTAAATTCTGAGCCACCTTCACCTGGGCTCCAATTCTTGAAATCATAATAAAAGCCATGGCCAGCCAAGAAAAATACCCTGCGGTTCCCACGGCGGCTACTTCTTTAGTTCCCACCTGACCAATCCAAAACATATCTGTAATGTTATAAGCAGTTTGTAAAAAAGAAGTTCCCATGATTGGTAATGAAAGCTTTATAAGACTATTTGCTATACTACCAGAAGTTAAATCTATATTTTTGCTCATATGTATAACACGCTCCTAACTTAACAAATTAAGTATAGGAGGAAAATTCATTAAATGCAATGAAAAATTATTTAATGTATAATATAATAATAATTTGATTTAGGAGGGATATTAATGGTTAGATTTTATATTCTTGCAGAGGGTAGAGTACAAGGTGTAGGTTTCAGATATCATGCGGTTATGGTTGCAAATAAATATAACATAACAGGCTATGCCAAAAATCTTTCCAATGGCTCTGTAGAAATTGAGGCACAGGGAGAAGAAGCTTCCATAAGCAAATTCTTAGAAGAGGTAAAAAGAGGAAATGGATTTGCTAAAGTAACCTCCCTTTACAAAGAGAATATTCCTTTGAAAAATAGTGAAAAATCTTTCAAGCCTCTTTATTAATTAGCACGAAAACTAATAATTTTATAAAATCCTGTAAATAATATCTATAACTCATTTACCAAATAATAGTTCTTTGCTAAAATATACTTTGCACGCATTTTGTGTGGGTGGGAGAGGGACATTTTATAAGGACGGGATACCGATAAATATTTTAAATAAATTATTCAATTTTACGAAGGAAGAAACTACCCTTAAAAAAGAATTTATTGCTGGATTAACTGCCTTTTTTGCAGTAGTATATATAATTGCAGTAAATTCTTCAATATTGTCAGAGGCAGGTGTTCCAAGAGAAGCGGCTGTTCTAGCTACTATACTTGCTTCATCCTTGGGAAGCATCCTTGTTGGATTATATTCTAACGCCCCCCTTATTATGATACCAGGAATGGGTGTTAATGCACTCTTTTCCTACACCGTAGTAGGAAGTATGGGGCTTAGCTGGAATAGTGCCCTAGGTACTGTCATAATGGGAGGTATTATTTTTTCAATTGTAGCTTTTACCCCTCTTTGGAGACTTTTAATGGAAGCAATTCCCCCTTCTCTTAATAGGGCACTTACAACAGGAATAGGCTTATTCCTTACCATTTTAGGTCTTCAAAAAAGCGGGATAGTAGTTTCTGGTAATGGTAGCTTTGGAATCTTAGGTGATTTATCCTCTTTAGAGGTGCAGGCTGCAATACTAATACTAATAATAGCCCTAGTTTTATTTATTAAAAATGTACCAGGAAATTTTCTCATAACCATTATAGCCGGTACTGTAATCAGTCTTATTTTAGGTATAAATAATTTTGATTTTAATAAAGACTTTAGCTTTTCCCTAGGAGGATATAAAGAGCTTTTCTTTAACTTTTCCTTTGAGGATATACTCACACCTCCCTTCTGGGTGGCATCAATATCCTTTGCCCTGGTGCTTATCTTTAGTAACTTGGGTGTTATTAATGCCTATGTAGGGGAAATGTTAAAGGTACCTGGAAAGTTCCCTAGGAGTTTTAAGGCAAATGCTATTTCCGCACTGACCTGTGGTTTTTTGGGTACTAGTCCCACAGTAACAGCGGCAGAAACCGCTGCTGGTATAGCAGTAGGTGGAAAAACCGGTTTTACTTCAATAGTAACTGCAGCACTTTTTCTTATTTCCATCCCACTGACACCTTTTATTAGTATAATACCAGATATAGCTGTGGCTCCTATTTTCATAATCATTGGCTTTTTAATGCTTCAGACCATTGTAAATATTGATTTTACCAATATTAATGAAGGGATACCAGCCTTTTTGACCATTGTTCTTATTCCCTTTACATCAGATATAGTAAATGGAATGTCCTTTGGCTTTATAGCTTATCCGCTGCTTAAGCTAATCTCTGGCAGAGGCAAGGAGGTTAAGCCTACATTATATGTAATTGCCTTACTTTTTGTATTAAACTTTGTTTTTTCATCTGTATTTTAATTCCTTAGATCTATCTTTAACTATCAAAAACCCTTCAAGAAGTGTAGCATCCTCTTGAAGGGTTTTTTAATTTTTATTTTGTGTATGTTTATTATTTTGCTCCTTTAGCAGCCTCAATTATAGCATCAAAATTAGGATTAGAAGAAACCTCTTCACAGTACTCTGAATAAACAATCTTATTTTCACTGTCTACTACAAAGGCCGCTCTAGCTAATAATCCAAGCTCCTTTATATATACTCCGTATTCTTCTCCAAAGCTCCTGTCCTTAAAATCTGAAACAGTCTTAACCTTATCTATATCATTTGCAGCACACCATCTAGCCTGGGCAAAGGGAAGATCCATAGAAACGGTAACAATAGTCACCCTATCTACCTCAGCTGCTCTTTTATTAAATTCCTTAACCTCTAAGTCGCATACCCTAGTATCAATTGATGGAACTGACAAAATTATTCTAACATCTTTTGTATCCTTTAAAGAGAAAGCTGACAAATCATTATTTACTGCTGTAAAATCTCTAGCTTCCTCGCCTACCTGAACCTTTTTTCCTTCTAGGGTTACATCATTTCCTTTAAATTTTACCTTCATAGTTAAACCTCCGAAACTATTGATATTTATTATCATATAAAAATTATACACCTATATATAGAGTCCTGGGATTAATAAGTATATTGTTAACACAATATTGATTAATTTACAGCTTTATTTTAATGTGTGTATTATTATATAACGATATATCATTTTATCAGATTCCTGGAGAGAGAAAAAATGTAAGTAGATTATATATATGATAGAGATTTATAAAAAGATATATATACATTAATACGGGTATACAGGCAGTTACAAAGGGAAGCTCAGTGCCCTCATGATTTTTTATTCTCCAATAAAACAATGTGAGTACACAAATAGGAAGCAGTAGCTTTATTATATAAAAAACAGCACTTCCCACAAAGGGACTTAAAATTGGATTTACTTCTCTAAAGCTTCCTGTTCTTATTAATTCCTGAGTAAATATGCCATCTGAAAAATTTAAAAGATACAACACTATTAGTTTTCTTTTAATATTTAATAAATAGGATTCTCTTTTGCTGTCTTCCATTAATCTTGACCTCCGAAAAAGTAGCCTTAGCTATATTATCTTTAAGAGGACCAATTATTATTCTAAATCTCACTTATTTCTACTGTTAGTATATATTTAAGATTTTTCCTTATGGATAATTGAGTTTCTTTTTTAAAGGAAATATTTAGTCCCATTGACTTGCTCATGAGCTTTAAATGGCAAAGAGCAATTCCCATATCTAGCTCTCCATAATTAGCTATTTTTTTTGTGATTATTCCTTCCTTAATGTAGCAATGAACTTTATTATCTTCTTTGAAGAACTTCCATGGCTGAAGGTTAACTCCTGAAGGAGCTCTTCTTACCCCATTAAAAATTTCCTCCCAGGCTGCATCTAAATGACCTTCAACCATCTCCTCTAAAGGCTTTCTCTTATGTGCACTACTAAGCTCCAAATTAAAATAATTTGTGTCCTCAGGATAACCAAGAGCTATTAAGATAACAGGGATATATCCATCTTCCATAGATATTATATTCCTAATAAGATCCTTAGGAATTTTTGCCCCAATCCAACAGGTTCCAAATCCCAATTCCGTTAGCTTCAGCACTACCTCCTCCATAGCAAAGCCTACATTTTCTCTATAGCCTTCCTTATCCTTTGCCATAGCTACAATATAGTGGGGTGCATGAACCTTTCCATAGTTTCCAATTATTCCCTTTATTATACCTTGTATCTTCTCCCTCTCTTCCACCAGCTCCGCCTTAAGGTCAATATCCTTATAAAGTGGTGTAAGAGAAGAGAGAATTTCTCTGACCTTTTTAATACCTTCACTTTCAATAGGTCTTGATGAGTAATTTCTTATGGCTTTTCTTTGATAAATAACATCCTTAACCTTCATATTTATTCCCCTTTTACATTAAAACTATATATACATTATAATTAAATTCAGAATATTTTGCCATATATCCTTTATTTTCTTGAAAAAGAAAATAATCCTCACTAAATACTTTAGTGAGGACTTTTCTTTAACCTAATATCTCCTTTAAATCTTCTTCTACTGTTTTTGTAGGTGCTATATTAAAGTTATCTACTAATACCTTCAAAACATTTGGAGTTATAAAGGCAGGTAGTGATGGTCCAAGCTTAATATTCTTTATTCCTAAGGATAAGAGTGTTAAAAGTATGCATACTGCTTTCTGCTCATACCAGGAAAGAATCAATGATAGAGGCAGGTCATTTACTGTGCAGTTAAAGGCCTCTGCAAGAGCAAGAGCTATTTTGATTGCTGAATATGCATCATTACACTGACCCACATCCAGTAATCGTGGAAGTCCTGCCACTGTTCCAAAATCAAGCTTATTAAATCTGTATTTACCACAGGCAAGAGTTAATATTACTGAATCCTCTGGAAGTGCTGTTGCTAAATCTGTATAATAATTTCTTCCAGATTTTGCTCCATCACAGCCTCCTATTAAGAAGAAATGCTTTATTGCACCAGTCTTTACAGCATCAATTATTTCCGCTGCATGACTTAAGGTAGCATTATGACCGAAGCCAACTAATATTGTCTTTTCCTCTTCATCCTCAGGGAAACCTCCAAGGGAAAGTGCCTTTTTAATAATAGGAGTGAAATCCTTATGTCCGTGTACCTCTTCAATATGCTCTGCACCTGGCCAAGCAACTACACTGGTTGTATAAATTCTGTCCATATAGCTTTCTCTTGGCTTTTGTATGCAGTTAGTGGTCATTAGCACACAGCCTGGAAGTCCATCAAATTCTTTTTGCTGATCCTGCCAAGCTCCCCCATAGTTACCTGCTAGGTGAGAATATTTATGAAGCTCAGGATAAGCATGAGCAGGAAGCATTTCACCATGAGTGTAGATATTAACCCCAGTGCCTTCAGTTTGTTCCAAAAGCTCTTTTAGATCCTTCAAATCATGACCTGATACTATTATGAACGGTCCTTTTTTCTTTGATATTGAAACCTTAGTAGGTGTTGGATGTCCATAGCTTTCAGTATTAGCTTTGTCCAAAAGTTCCATTACCTTAAAGTTAACCTGTCCTAATTCCATATTAAGAGCTACCCATTCATCTGCTCCTAAGGAATCGTTTATTGTAGCTGCTAATCCCTTATAAAAGAAATTATTTACCTCTTTGGAGCTATAACCCTGTACTGCTGCATGATGTCCATAGGCTGCCATACCCTTTAATCCATAGATTAACAACTCTCTTAAGGAAGTTATATCTTCATTTCCCATAAGGGCAGGAATACCAATTTTCTTAGCATCTGCTACCATTTGAGAAATCTCTAGAGGTGCTCTGTAGCTTCCACAGCTATTATTCTCTTCACTACCTAGCTTATTTTTAAGCTCCTCCTTTATTTCATTTCCTTTGGTTATTAACTTTGCAATACCTTCTTCATCAAAGCTTACATTTGTTAAGGTAGTGAATAATCCATCCATTACATACTGATCTATTTCTTCATCTAAAACAATTCCATTTTTTATAAGTTCATTTCCATAATAACCTATACCCTTTAACTGATATATGAGTAAATCCTGAAGTGCTGCCACACTTGGGCTCTTTCCACATACTCCAAACTTTGTACAGCCTGTCCCTGCTCTTTGCTCACATTGAAAGCAAAACATATCATAATTGTTTAAATCAAGTTCCTTAATCATCTTATAACCTCCCGAATTCCACTTTATCTTACAATACTATTTTATAATTGTGGAAAGAAAAAATCGGTAACTATGGTTACCGATTTAAGTTTAAATTAAATTTATTCTAAATTTCTTTTCTAAAAGATCTGGATAATAAGATAGCTTTGCTTTTCTTAGCCCTTCAATACCTAAATCCTGCTCACGGTTAATATATTTCACATCCTTGAAGCACTCATTAACAAAGGTCTTGTTTATAAAGCTATACACACCCTTATAATCAATATTTCCTTTTTCTATATGAATTACAGCAACATCATCATTTAGCTTTTCTCCTATGGTGAAGGCAGCTATCTCCTCATTAACCTCGACAGCTATACCCTGTAGATTTAATAGGTGCATATTTTCTAAAAGCTTTGGTATAGCCTTAAGCTCATGAAGCACTCTTGGGTCTATCTCTTCCTTGCTGCTATACCAATGATCAATTGCATCTGTTATCTTTGTAATCTGATTGTCCTGAGATAAATTTATAATCTTATAGTCAAAGCCATTTACAAAGGCTTTGTAATGATTTCTCTTTCTATGAAGCTTTTTCCCAGCTAAGGTAGCAAGCTTCTCAGATTCATAGATGTAATCAAAATTATCTCTATCCTCAAAAAGTACAAGCTCTTCATCATTAAGGTGCATAATCTTTTCAGCAAAGGCTTCAGTTGCTTCTCTGAAAAGACAATCACTCCCCTTCTCTCTACAAAGGTCTTTCAGTATTTTTATGATTTCCGGAAGTTTCTCTTCTTTGTAACCAATAGGTTCCATAAAAGAAAGTCTTCCAGCAGAATCTGTTTTAGCTATTATTAATGTATCCTCATATATGCAATACTTTGTCTTGTAGTTATCCTTCCAAATGAAAAGATTAGCAAAAGAATATTCACTACTTAGGAAAGGATAATTATTTAAAAATCTATTAAAAACCCTCTTATCTTCTAATTCTAATTTCTTAAATTCCATTTTTCGTATTTCCTCTCTAGCATAAATTATCTTAAGAAAGATATAACTATTATCTACTAATATTATATATCTATAACTACAATGAAGCAACATACTTTTAGTAAGTTGTTTACTAGGAGTGAGTTTATAAAAAAATGCCGATCATCATAAATGGTGACCGGCATTTTTTACTTTTTCTTTTTCACAACCTTCAGTCTAAAAAACTCTTCCCTATCCTTCTCATCTAATACGTCAGAAATAGACTTAACCAATTCTCTAAATTTTGGTATTTGGATATTCTGAAGGGCATTAGCTCTTTTTTGAGTCTTTTTAACCTCAATTGCAAGCCTAAAAACTGCATTTTCAACCTCAGCCAGTTCATAGATAAGATATTTCACATCATTAAACTTTACAAAAGCCTCATCTACTGCTGAGTTGCTTCTGAAAAAGCCATAAGCAGGACGCACAGCCTTTCTTTCATATTTAATCTCTGGCACCTCAACTCCCATGACTGAGCGATATATAAGCTCGTAGTCTTTTGCTTCCGGTATTGCTAGGGCAATATCCTCTATGGTGTTTTGTCCAAGGCTTATATTAGCTCTTCTAAGGGCTTCATAAGCCTCCTGAAAGGTTGTGTTAATCCTATCCTGAAGTTCCTTAACTCTATTCATATAGGACATCATTTCACGAATAAGAACATTTCTCTTTTTATCTAATAGCTCAAAACCTTTTTGGGAAAATTCTAAAGAGCTCTGAGCAGCCATGAGATTAGATTTAGTAGGTGCAATATTTTCCATATAAATCACCTATCCTCTGTAATATTTATCAAGGGCACTTTGAGAAACTCTATCTAATTCATTCCTAGGAAGTATTGATAAAATATCCCAGGCAAGATCCAAGGTTTCATCTATATCTCTATTTTCATCATATCTCTGATTTAAAAATTTGCTTTCAAAGGCTCTTCCAAAATCCATAAAAATCTTATCTGTATCCGAAAGCTCATCTTCTCCTATAACCTGAGCAAGAGCTTGAATATCTTGAACCCTTGAGTATGAGGAAAATATCTGATTTGAAACATCAGCATGATCTTCACGGGTATAACCCTCTCCAATACCATCCTTCATAAGTCTTGAAAGAGAAGGAAGTATATTAACTGGTGGATATATGTTCTTTTGCTGTAGACCACGGCTTAGAACCACCTGTCCTTCGGTTATATATCCTGTAAGGTCTGGTATAGGATGAGTAATATCATCATTTGGCATTGTTAAAATAGGTATCTGTGTTATGCTTCCACTTCCATTGTTTAGCATGCCTGCTCTTTCATATAAGGACGCTAAGTCTGAATAAAGATATCCTGGATATCCCTTTCTGCTTGGAACCTCTTCTCTTAAAGAAGATAACTCACGAAGCCCTTCACAATAGCTTGTTATGTCCGTTAAAATAACAAGAACATGCATCCCCTCATCAAAGGCTAAATACTCCGCAGCAGTTAAAGCACAACGGGGTGTGATAACTCTTTCAACTATTGGGTCATCTGCAAGGTTTGTAAACATAACAACCTTTTGCATAACCCCTGCCTCTTTAAAGCTCTGCCTAAAGAAATTTGCATCATCATTCTTGATACCCATAGCTGCAAATACAATACAAAAGTTATCTGCTTCATCGGCACTTATTTTTGCCTGCCTAACTATCTGTGCAGCTAAATCATTATGTGACATACCACTTCCTGAAAATATTGGTAGCTTCTGTCCTCTTATAAGAGTTGCAAGACAATCAATTGAAGATATTCCTGTTTGTATGAAGTTTCTTGGATACCTTCTAGCTACTGGATTTAATGGTCTTCCATTTACATTGTATCTGACCTTTGAATATATAGGTGCTCCTTTATCTCTTGGAGATCCTACTCCATTAAACTCTCGTCCAAGCATTTCCCTGGAAAGGGGAAGCTCGAAGGGTTTACCAGTAAAGGTTACAGAAGTATTTTCTACAGATAATCCCTGAGTTGCTTCAAAGACCTGAATTATTGCTTTATCTCCCTCAATCTGTACAACTCTTCCCTGTCTTTTTCCTCCATCAGATAAAATAATTTCTACTATTTCATCGTAGCCTACATTTTCCACCTGGGAAACAATGATCAACGGCCCTTGGATCTTATCTAATCTTAAATATTCCTTTTTCATCTTATCACCTACTTCTTAGCTGCATATTTATGGTAGAGTGCATCATAGAAAGTCTTAACCTGCTGCTGAAGCTCCTTAAGAGCTGTGAGATCATCATTTGGAACATTATATTTCATCTTATATAGAGCTTCAAAGATATCTTTATCCGCTAGTTGGGAAATTGGAACCCCTACCTTCACTGCTCTATAGGAGCTGTCATAAAATATCTTGATTGTTCTCAGCATCTCATACTGTTTATCCAAAGGAACAAAGGTATCTAAGGCATGATAAGCATTTTGCTGCAAGAAACCTATTCTAATTATCTTTGCCGTCTCTAAAATAAGCCTCTGATCATCAGGAAGAACGTCCTCTCCAACTAGTTTAACAATTTCTAAAAGTTTGTTTTCTTCATATAGAAGCCTAAGCATCTCTGCTCTTAAATCCCAAATTTCCGGAGAAACATTTTCTTCATACCAATCCCTTAGAAGGTTTAAATATCCACTGTAGCTGGATAGCCAGTTAATAGCAGGATAATGCCTTGAATAAGCAAGCTTTTTGTCTAGACTTAAAAAGGCGCTAACGAAACGCTTGGTATTTTGAGTTACCGGCTCTGAAAAATCTCCTCCCGCTGGGGAAACAGCACCTATAACTGTTACAGAACCATCAGTTCCATTAAGGTTTTCTACATAGCCTGCTCTTTCGTAAAACTCTGCAAGCCTTGAGGGAAGATATGCTGGATAACCTTCTTCTGCAGGCATTTCTTCCAATCTTCCGGATATTTCTCTTAATGCCTCTGCCCATCTTGAGGTAGAATCTGCCATAATAGCCACATGATAGCCCATATCTCTGAAGTATTCTGCTAAAGTTATTCCTGTATAGATACTTGCCTCTCTTGCAGCAACTGGCATATTAGATGTGTTAGCAATAAGTATTGTTCTATTCATTAAGGGTTTATTGGTTTTAGGGTCAATAAGCTTTGGAAAATCCTCTAAAACCTCTGTCATTTCATTTCCTCTTTCACCACAGCCTACATACACAATTATGTCAGCGTCAGACCATTTTGCTAGCTGATGCTGAGTCATTGTTTTTCCAGTACCAAAGCCCCCGGGTATGGCCACTGTTCCTCCCTTAGCCAAAGGAAAGAAGATATCTATAACCCTCTGACCAGTAATCAGAGGTCTAAATATTGGTTTTCTTTGAGCTATAGGCCTTGCATTTCTCACCGGCCATTTTTGATAAAGCTTCAAATCTTCTAATCCCTTTGAGGTCTTTAGCTTAACTACTGTAGTTTCGATATTATAGGAACCAGAGGGCAATACTTCCACCACCTCACCCTCTAGGTATGGCGGTACCATTATTTTATGGAGTATAAGATCTGTTTCCTGAACAGTAGCATACACATCCCCGCCCTTTAGCTTATCTCCGATTTTTACAGAAATATTAACATCCCATAGCTTTTCCTCATCAATGGATATAAGTCCTATTCCTTCAGGTATAAAGCCATAATCAATGTCATTTATCCTCTCTAAAGGTCTCTCTATTCCATCAAAGATATTGCTTATTATTCCAGGACCAAGCTTTAGACTTAAAGGACTTCCTGTAGCTTCTACTGGTTCATCAATTTTTAAACCACCAGTTTCTTCATAAACCTGTATGGTGGCATTATCTCCCTCAAGGATAATTATTTCTCCAATGAGTCTCTTAACACCTACCATTACCATTTCTCTCATCTTAAAGCCGCTCATGCCTTTTGCTTTAACAACGGGTCCATTTACTGCTGCTATTTTACCTACTCTCATTTCCATAATATCCCCCCTCTATGCAAGAGCCTCAGTTACCATAACTCCTATGGTCTCCCTACTATCCTGGAGCATATTAATTAAGGTATTGTCGTATTTAAATCTTAAGCTTTCATCCTCTAAGATAAAGCCTCCTATAGAATCTGCTTCTAGAGAATTGAAGCTAAGGTTTATATCTTTATATTCCTTCAGAAGAGTTTCAATATCCTTTGATAAGAATTTAATATCCTCATCTTTAGCAAAAAGAAGATAGTTTCCAGATTTTAAATCACTTAAAGCAGACTTAAGTCTGGAAAGGAAAAACTCCTTGTAATCAGCCTCCTGTGTAAAGGAAGCAAGTTTCTTTTTAATATCTTCCTCTGCCTCTTTCATCAGCTTTGATTTTAAAGCAAGAATTTCTTCATTTCTCTTCATCTCTTCCCTAGAGATGATTTCATTTGCCTTAATCCTTGCTTTTTTTACCGCATCCCGTTCAAAGGATCTCACTTCTTTATCTAGCTCTTCATGCTTTTCTTTAAGAATTTCTTCCTTCTCTAACTGAAATTTCTGGAGTTCTTCATTTCTTTTTTCCTCAAGCTTTTCGAATATAGCCTTATGGAAAAGTCTTAGCTTATCATCAATTGTAGTTGACATACTATCACCTATCTCCGCTTAAATTAGATTTTTAGGCCAATTGATTCTTTCATATATTTTGCAATATAGTCACTGCCTCTTAGGCTACCGTGCCTATCCTGTATCTCCACCAAAAGAGGGCTTCCTTTAGAAAGGCGTATCTTCTCAACCTCTTCTGGTATCAATTCCGCAGCCCTTTCAGTGATTATAATTATTTCGATATCCTGCTGCTCTCTTATATATGCAAGGCCTTTTAATGCTTCTTCCTTCGTATGGACAACAATGCCCTTAATACCTGCGATCTTCATTCCTACTAAGGAATCAGTGTTATCGCTAATAATAAATGCCCTCATAAGTAATACCTTATATTCTTGAAAGTATCATTATTGAGATTATAAGTCCATAAATAGCGATACCTTCAGCAAGACCTACGTAAATAAGAGTCTTACCTAAAATACTTGGATCCTCTGATACTGCTCCTAAAGCAGAAGAACCAACTGCTCCAACTCCATAACCTGTACCTATGCAAGCTAAGCCCGTGCTTAGTGCTGCAGCTAAATATCCAAGTCCAGCAGAAGGGTTAGAAGCAGTTTCAGTGGCTGCATGTGCTGCTTGAGGTATCATGAAAATTACAGCAGCCATCATAGCTGGAATGTATACAGCTAGGTTAATCTTTAAAGCCTTTTTAATCTTTTTTGTTCCTTCAATGTCATTCTTAGATTTTTGTACCAAACCAAAGCTTACAGTACCTACAACCACTGAAAATATAATCATTAAAAATAAATAGCTCATATCATTACACTCCTTATAATATATTTATGTCTTCTGTTGATACATTTAATAGAACATTACCTTTTAATCCTGCAGGAGTAAAGGGTACTCCTGAACCTGTATAATATTTGCTGAATAACTCATAGTATTCTAGTCTTAGTCCTTGAATGAATACTATTAATCCTTCTAATGCTAATATTACCAAATTACCAATAATATATATTAATATACTTCCTGCACCGCCATGCATCATTTCAGCAAGAGCTTCAAAGGCAAGAAACAAGCCTACATGGTTAAGAGCAAAAGCTCCAACTCTTATAAATGATAAAGTATTCGAGAACATGCTAAGTAAAGTCTCGATTATTTCAAAGACTGCTTCTACAAAATATGAGCCTGGAGATTCCCTAAAAATAGGTCTCTTCTTCTCCACAAGGCTTGTTAATGGTTCCTTCAAGAATATAAGAAGCAATGTAATAACCATCAAAGCAACGAATACTCCTGTGGGTAAAAGCTTAATATTAACTACCATAGAAAGAATAAGTCCTAAAGCTGAAAGGAAAAATATGAAACCTGCAAGGCCATCCTTTCCAAAAAGTCCATGCTCTATATCCTTTCTTCTATAGGAATTAATAAGCCCGAGAACATAACCCACTACAAGAAGGGCACAACCAAAAACAACTGCTCCTATAAGAACATCATTAATATCCTCCATTGGTCTTATGAGCAATGCCGGGATTACCGTTTCAAAACCAAAAACACTACCATATAGGAGACCAAAAATCATAGAGCTTATACCTAATCTAGTTAAAATCCCTCCAAGATTTACTCTTTTCATTTTTTTTGATAAGAATATTCCTGCTAAGGCAAATACAGCTCCCTGGCCAAGATCACCAAACATTGCACCAAAAAGAAGCATATAGCTGATGCTTAAGAATGCGGTAGGATCAAGTTCTTCATAGGAAGGTGTTCCATACATCCTTACCATTGCTTCAAAGGGTTTTACTATAAAATTATTTTTTAACTTAGTTGGTGCTATCAAATGAGGATTTTCTAAGCTTTCTGGACTTTTTTCTATAATTATTATCCTATCGTCTATAAGCTTAATTTTTTCCTTTAATCCCTTAATGCTACTATCTGGCACCCATCCTGAAAGGAAGAAAAAATCATTTGTTATGGCTGCCTTATTTTTTACTGTATTGGCGTTAACATCAAGCTCCAAGCTTAAATCAAGAGTCTCAATCCTTTCGCTCTTTGCTTTAAGAAAATCCTCCAATTTTTTTTCTAAGTCTTGAATTTCTATTTCAACTTCATCTTTTAATATCTTTAGTTCTTGAACAGCTTCCTTAGGAGTACCGTTAAATCCCATGGCATTAGGAATAGGCTCACAGTTTGCTGATTTAAAAATATTCTCTGCCTCCTTAATAAGGAGATTTGGAGTAAAGGTCATAATTATCTTATAATCCTTTTCTGTGTAAATAGTTATTATTATGGAAGGAATATTTTCGTAATTTCTTTTTAGCTTTTCTCTATTTTCCTTGCTGATTTTATATATTCCCCAAGTGAAATTTTTAAGCTCGTTAAGTCTCTCAATCTTCACATCTACACCTGAGAGAAAGTCAAGGCTCTGTGCTATTCTGTCATAGTCCTCTCTAAGATGCTTCAAATTATCAAGTCTTCCTTTTAGCTCCTTGAAATGGTCATAAAGCTCCTCAATCCCTTGAAATATCTCCTTTTCGTTCCAAATAGGATTAATTTTTCCTTGAGTATTTTTTGAGTAGCTATTTTTGATTTCTTTCACTTCATTAATTTCTCTTTTTACCTTTGAATAATCTAAGTTAGAACTATAGGGTGTTATATGGGATACATTTAAAAGGGCATCCATATTAGATTCATTACTGGTTAAATAGAAATTAGATGAGTTAATCTGCTGAAGAGCATCTACAGGCTGAAAGTTATTCATCATAACCAATAGCTTAGCTACTCTATCAAATTGGTTGATATCTCCAACTAAATCAACCATATGCATTTTTTCTATGGCCATATCCTCACCTCTTTTATAGTGATGTATTCAAAAAATTAATTAATTCTGTGTTACCTGCATCGTACCTTTTATCTTCAACTATTGAAATGATGTTTTGTACCTCTATGTGGAGTAGATGGAAATAGGATACTACCACTGATATATTTAGCTTTGCAGAAGCCATATAACCTTCTAAAAACTTTTTAAAGGAAGCTCTCTCATAAACTTCAATCAAAAAGTCTTCATTATGATTCATAGGTATTATCTGCTTGTAGGGTAAATCCTTTAATATATCGAAATATTCGTCCATGGTTTTTGAATAACACAGCTCTTTTATTATTTCTGGTTTTAGTTTGAAATAGTCAAAAATTGTATAGTTATACATTACCTCAGAGGATATATTGTAATATTTTCTTCCTCTATATATTGCGGTAATATTCAAAAGATCAGCTTCAAAACCAACGATATCTGAAATAACTTTCCTATCCTCTTTATTAAGCTTTTTTACAAACTTCCTAAGGGTACCATAGTAGGAGATATCTAGATTATTTTCCATTCTAAAGAGACCTTCATTATTTATTTCATTTTTAAAGCCTTTTATATACTTATAATATACAGTATCCTTAAGTCTTTCTAGAAGCTCTTCTACTGTCCTAGAGGATAAGAGATAATCATAATCTATAATATTAAAGGGATTTTTAAAGGCGAGCATTGCTTGGATTTCATCTCTTGAACGCTGAACATATTTAGATCTTATTATTATCTTTAAATCTTCAATTTCATATTTCATGAATAGTATTTTAATTAATCTTTTATACTCTCCACTAAAATAATAGCTCAGATTATACAGCTTTTTTATTAGATTCCTTTTTAAGATTACCTCAAATTGGCCTCTTGTGATATTTTCTGTTGAAAGACCTTGCAAAATCTCCTTATAGCTAGTATCTTCCTTTAATAACCTAATGGCATCCTCGAAGGAACTGGCTGTTAAAAGTTTTTTATACTGGTCAATTGTGAGAAACTTACCTTTCATAGCTTTAATTTTTGTATTTACTGCTCCGTACTTCACAATGTTACCCATGTTCTCCCTCCTTCATCAGGAGTTTATTATTTGCTTAAATACAGTATTCACCAAATTTTCTCTGGCACTTAAGAACTTTTTGTTAATTCTTTTTATCTCTTCTTTTTTATCCATTTCAATTCTTTCAGCGGTTTTTTCTGCTTCTTCAATACCTTTATCTATGACTTCCTTTTTAATAGTCATATGCTTTTGTTTACTATTTTCTTCTAGCTCTAGAAGCTCTAATTTAAGGGCTTCTCTCTTCTCTTGTATAACCTCCTTTATATTTGATTCGTACTTCTCAGCTTCCTTATCGATATTTATTATGCTGTTTATAACGTATTGCACAAATTATCCCTCCTAAAAAAAGCCATATTTATATATTAATACTTTAATACTAATTGTAAAATCTCAAAAACAGCTATAAATAAAGGAAACAGAAGATTAATGTGGTTTTATTGTATAAAATGACCCTATTTGAAGTGGAACAAGCTATAACGCTGTTTTTTTTACTTTTTTAACACTTTAATAACTTTCTGAACTTAATTTTAACATTTTGATTTTTGTAATCATTTTTCTAGACTTTGTGATACCATTTATTATAACAATAAATATAAAAATTATTTAAGGAGGTAAGATTTATGTCTGAGAATAATAGAAATTCAAAGTTTAGGCCTGCTTCTTCACAAGACCTTAATCATCAATATTCTCCTCCTGAAGGGAGTAATGTAACTAAGGATGGAAGACCTGGTGTATTAGAAGGCTATGATAATACAGATGCTGACTCTGCTTACGGAAACCATGAGGAGGATAATATTACCCCTGGAATACTAGAAGGCTTTAGAGATATTAATGACTCAGAGGAGCCAAAAATTAATAGAGATGAGCTTAGTGATACAAATATTACTAATAACTATAATATCACTAAAAAATATAAGGTAGTATTTCAGATAGGAGATTCAGATAACTGGGAAAAAGCCCTTGCTTCTGCTAGAGCACTTTATGATGGCCTGGGACAAAGAAATGTTCATATTGTCTTTGTTGTGGTACAGAAAGCAGTTAAGACCTTAATCGATAAAGAAAAGGAAAATACCGACATTATGGATTCCATTAAGGCTACACTAGCTCATAATAGCGAGACTATTGCAGCAGATATCTTGGCTTTAGCTAGCAGCGGAGTAGAATTTATCGCCTGAGCTGCATCTCTTACTGAGAATGATATTGAGGCAACAAAACTATATAACTATATAAGAGTTGTGCCACATGGGGCTGTAGAGTTAGTGACTCTTCAAAATGATGGCTTTGCCCTTCTTGTATTTTAGGTGGTGGTAGTTTATGCCTTGGACAAGAGAAGACTACCCCTCATCCATGAAAAACCTTCCAGATAAACAAAGGGATAAGGCAATTGAAGTTGCTAATGCTCTTTTAAGTGATGGCTATGATGAGGAACGAGCAATTCCTATAGCAATATCCACTTCAGAAAAATGGGCTGATAATAGGGCAGCAGTTCTTTCCTCTAGAGAAAAGAACAATGGCAAAAAGCCCCTGAAGGGTAAGAAGGAGATTCTATATAAACTTTTGTATAAAGAAAATAATTGGATTATACGTAAGGTTGGTTCTAAAAGACATAGCTTTGTCTTTGAAACTAAGGCTGAAGCTATGGAAAAGGTTGAAGAGCTTCTTGAAAAGAAACCTAGCAGGTTTATAATTCATCGTAAAGATGGGAGCTATGAAAAAACCACGTAAAATTCTTTTAAATAACTAATTAGAAGAGCGTCATAGAAAATTACTGTTGTAATGTCTCTATACGCTCTTCTTAGCTTGTTTCAAGATCGGAGAATTCTATTCTAATGCTTCTCATAAGCCTATCATCTAACAAATCCATCTCTCTTGGAGCTTCAATGTCCTGTGCCATTACTCCTTCCAGTGGAAGATAGACCTCAAAGGTGGCCCCCTTACCAAGCTCACTATAAACTTTGATATCTCCACCGAGAGCTTTAGCCATAAGCTTGGCTAAACAAAGGCCAATGCCTGTACCTTCTGAACTTCTAACTAGATTATTATTTATCTGAGTATATCTTTCGAAAATATATTGAAGTTTTTCCTTTGGTATCCCTATCCCTTCATCTCTCACAGCTATTACAGCTTCTTTTTCCTTTGTGTATAAATCTACATAAATCTTCTTTCCAGAGGCACTAAATTTTATTGCATTTGATAAAAGATTTAATAGTATTCTTTCATACTTTTCATCATCTAAAGCGGTAAATATGCTTCCCTTGGAGGAGTTAAAGATTATTTCAATATTCCTTTCTCTTGAATAAAGCTCTATAGAATCGATTATTAAGCTTGTTATCTCTACCAAATCAATTCGTTTTCTGTTTATTTTAAGGTACCCAGAATCAGCTCTAGTAATATCTAAAAGGTTATATACAAGTCTAAGCTGCTGAAAAGAACTCTGTCTTATTTTATTTACATATTTTTTTGTCAAAGGATTTAACCCTTCCTTAGCTGTAAACTCTAAAACTTGAATAGCGGAAAGTGTAACAGTTACTGGAGTTTTAAACTCGTGAGATATATAGGAGAAAAACTCCTCTTGAGCCCTTAGAAGGTTTTCTATTTTATCTCTCTGATTCACCTCTTCTGTGATATCAAGTATTATTACTACAATATCACTAATATCCCCTTCAGTATTCTTGTACGGCTGGCAAAATATATTAAAGGTTTTATAACCATCTTGATTCTTGACCCTAACATTTTTATAATATCTTCCTTCTTTTATATTCCTAAGCTCTAAAACTAATCCGCTGCATTCTTCAACAGCAAATTTTTCAATGAATTCATATATAGATAAACAGTCATCTATATTAAAATGTCTGTCCAAAAGTTCTCTAGCTCCATTATTAATAGCCAAAATGTTTAGGGATGGGTATTCTAGGTTTATAATTGGTATATCAAGGGAATTAATTATCCAATAGAGTGCCTTTGCTTCATCATCTGATTTCCCCTTATTACTATCCTTTTCTATGGTAGAAACTATATACTCTACTTCCCCATTTACCTTAATAGGTGTTAAGGATATATTTCTGTAAGTATTAGGGTTTTCTGAAACCTCAATAAAGCTTTGCTTTTGAAAAACCTTTCCCTGCTTTATAAGCCTCTCTTTTAAGAACTTTAAAGTGTTATCAATAAAAGGGCTTTCAGGATTTATTAGTGGTTTTCCTAATACTTTAGAAGGGTCATCTAAAGCTTCAAGAGCATGCAAATATTTTCCGTTGGCATAAATAAGCCTTAAAGTCACAGCATCGTATATTGCCATGGCCTGAAGGCTCCCTTGGGAAAGCTGCTGTATTGAAGAAAGCTCCTGTGTTGAAAGCAAATCTTTTATTTTTTTAAACACCATAAAAACGTTTGCATTATTTTTCGAAAAATTAATTTCTCCTTTATAAGGCTTGCCTTTACAATCAAAAAATAAAAGCTCCCTTTGAAAGGCTTCTTCCTTCATGTCTAATTCTAATTTAATTTTTTCAGTGAACCAGTAAATATTCTTATTTATAATTTCTTTATATTCAAAGGATAAAAGTGTTGTTAGGGCCTGGCTGATTTCTATTATAGTTTCTTTGTTTATTTTAATATAATAATGGTCATTGCAATATTCTTCACAGTCATACATATTATCCCCTACCTTTATTACCAATATGTCCATTTTTCGCCATTTACTATCTATAGTATAATATAACACAAAAAATACCTAATAAGCTAATATTTATTATAATTTGTATATTTACACATTATTAATTTTTTTACTATATTGACTATAATTAAAATAATGATATAATATTTACACGATACAAAACGATGACGAGAAGAGTAAGCTATTCCCTGTTTCCCAGAGAGAGAATACATAAGCTGTAAGTATTCTTAAATAAGGATAGCCCAAAACCACCTCCGAGTGGCTTTAATAAAGCCCGGTAATTCCGTTATAATTAATCAATAAGATATCTGTATTCATTTCACAGATAATTAGGGTGGAACCACGGGAATATTACTCTCGTCCCTTTCTAGGGACGGGAGTTTTTTATATCTTTTAGCAAATAAGAATTCATTTAACAAGAAAGGAGAAGATAATATGATTAAAATCACTTTAAAGGACGGCTCAATTAAAGAATATCTCGAGCCCATATCAGTTATTGACTTAGCTAGAGATTTAAGCGAGGGACTTGCTAGAGTTGCCTGTGTTTCATTAGTTAATAACGAAGTAAAGGATCTACGATATGTTATAGATAAGGATAGCGAGGTTAGCATTCTAACCTTCGATGATGAAGAAGGGAAAAAAGCCTTTAGACATACTGCTTCCCATATTCTTGCACTAGCAGTGAAAAGACTATATCCTGAAACAAAGCTTGCCATAGGGCCTGCTATTGATGAGGGCTTTTATTATGACTTTGACAGAGAGGGCTCCTTTAGCTATGAAGATCTTGAGAAGATTGAAGGAGAGATGAAAAAGATAGTTAAGGAAGACTTAAAGCTGGAAAGATTCGAACTTCCAAGAGCAGATGCTATTAAACTTATGGAATCAATCAATGAACCCTATAAGGTGGAACTCATAAATGATCTTCCTGAGGATGAGGTTATATCTTTCTATAAAATGGGGGATTTTACAGACCTATGTGCTGGTCCTCATTTAATGAGCACAAAATATGTAAAAGCTTTTAAGCTTACTCATACAGCAGGTGCTTATTGGAGAGGAAGCGAGAAAAATAAAATGCTCTCAAGAATTTATGGAACAGCCTATACCAAGAAGGCTGATTTAGAAGCTCATCTAGAAAGGTTAGAAGAAGCTAAAAAGCGAGATCATAACCGTTTAGGAAGAGAAATGGGCCTATTTACTACCTCAGAGCTTGTTGGTCAAGGACTTCCTCTTCTAACTGGCAAGGGCACTAAAGTAATTCAAACCTTAGAGCGTTTTATAGAAGATGAAGAAGAAAAGAGAGGCTACACCATAACAAAGACACCTTTTATGGCTAAAAGTGACCTTTATAAAATTTCAGGCCACTGGTCCCATTATAAAGAGGGAATGTTTGTTTTAGGAGATGAAGAGAAGGATGATGAGGTTTTTGCCTTAAGGCCAATGACCTGCCCCTTCCATTTTGCCATCTACAACTCAGAGCAGCATAGCTATAGAGAGCTTCCTATAAGATATGCAGAAACTTCTACTCTCTTTAGAAAAGAAGCTTCCGGTGAAATGCATGGACTTATTAGAGTAAGACAATTCACCTTAGCAGATGGGCATATAATCTGTACACCAAGTCAGATTGAAGATGAATTTAAAGGTGCCGTTGACCTTATTGAATATATAATGAAAAGCATAGGTATCGATAAAGATATAAGCTATCGTTTCTCCAAATGGGATCCAGAAGATAGAGAAAAGTATATTGATAATCCCGAAGCTTGGGAAAGCACCCAAAATATGATGAAGGAAATACTGGACCATCTTGGCATAGAATACAAAGAAGCAGTAGGTGAAGCAGCTTTTTATGGTCCAAAACTAGATGTTCAATTTAAAAATGTTCATGGTAAAGAGGATACAATAATTACTGTACAGCTGGACTTTGCCTTGGCTGAAAGATTTAATATGTATTATGTTGATAAGGATGGAGAAAAGAAACGACCTTTCATTATTCATAGAAGCTCCATTGGCTGTTATGAGAGAACACTAGCTATGCTCATAGAAAAATATGCAGGAGCTCTTCCAACCTGGATATCACCAGTTCAAGCGAAGATACTTCCAATCTCTGAAAAACATCATGATTACTGCTTTGAGGTTGCAGAAGCCCTTAAGAAAAGAGGAATCAGGGTGGAGGTTGATTACAGAGGCGAAAAAATTGGTTATAAAATTAGGCAAGGAAGAATGGAGAAAATTCCTTACCTTCTTATAGTAGGAGAGAAAGAAGCAGAAAATAAAGAAGTTGCTGTAAGAAGCAGGAAAAACGGTGATGAAGGAGCCATGGCTCTTGCAGACTTCGTAGAAAGAATTGATAAAGAAGTTAAGGATAAAGTAACAGAATAGCTTTAAATAAAATAAGGAAGCTCTAAATTTAGAGCTTCCTTATTTTATTAGCTTTATATTCTATGTTGCTTCATTAAAGATATCATAAAAGGCTTTAAGTTCCTTGGCGTATTCAATAAAAAGCTTTTTATAATTTTCCCCAGCCTCATCATAGTATGGTTGAGAAGGTATGATGCTTAAGCTATTTAATCTTATACTAGCTAATGTTAATTGCCTTTTTAAAGACTTTAGTGAAGTCCTATGAGCAATGAGACTATTTAGGTTGTTTACCTTATCAAGCTGACCTTCCAACAAAGAGCTTACAACCATTTGATTTTTTGATGATAATTGATCCATCATTGTGCCCAAAACCCCTAAAGACTCCTTTGTAAAATTATTAAGCCTCTCACTGATAGGTAAAAGAGTGATGTCAAAATTCTGGATATTATCCTTTGCATACAGGATAAAGGTGTTCTGAGCTCTTTTCAGAGCATTACCAAAGTCATTTATTGTCCTTATACCATAGTTTTCCTCACCTTCATTCAGCAAAACTATGGCTTCAGCTAATCTTTCCTGTGCTATATCAATAAACAAATCAATCTTTTCTTCTTCACCTTTTGCATCTTTAATCTTTAATTCTTCCATTCCTTTGTCCACAAAGTAAAAAAAATGTTTAGCAGTAATTCCCGCTTTATCCTTATACTCTCCTACCTGAGCAGCTGAAGCTCTATTAATATTGACTAATATAATCAAAACAGTCAACAACAATACTTTCATACTACTCATATATGCCCTCCTTGCAGCCGACAAGAAGTTTACCATTAATACTCCCAATAACTATTTTTTAGAAAGATACTCCCCATCATATCTAGCCATAACATAAATAGCATCTGAAAGCCTGTTAACAAATTTCATTAACTCTTCCCTAAGGCTTTCTTCTCTATTTAGTGCAACTATTGATCTTTCTGCCCTTCTTATTATTGTCCTTGTAACATGAAGCATTGCAGATACATGTGAATCACCAGGTATTACAAAGGAATGCTGTTCCCCCACAACTGCAAGGTAGTCATCAATTGTTTTCTCTAATCTGGATACATCTTCCTGAGATATTTTGTCTATAAGCATTTCAATACCTTCCTTGTCACTGGCAAGTTCTGCTGCTACCAAAAAAAGTCTCTTTTGTATCCATCTTATAGTTTCCTTAATTTCATCCTTTGATGTTGAATAAGCCATTCCTAAAAAGGAATTAGCTTCATCAATTGTTCCATAGCATTCCACTCTAAGGCTATCCTTTGCAATTCTACTGCCACCAAAAAGCCCTGTTTCACCTTTATCACCAGTTCTTGTATATACATGCATATTAAAAAATCCTTTCACGCTTATACTGTTAATATTAGTGTATCATAAATATATCGCTACAAGTTGATAACTTCTAATATTTAAAACTCTGTTAAAAATTTTGTTCTTAAAGCTTTCCAGTAATATTTTTATCTTTAAAAAAATCTGATTTAAAATAATATAAAAGGGCAATGACTGCTCCCCCAATAGTCCCATTTACTATATCCATCATAGTATCTAGAAGGCTTCCACCTTGAGAATCAAGTCCTAGAAGACTGTCACCAGCAAACTCAAAGATTTCCCAAAAGCCTGCAGCAGCAACGGCAAAAATCAGTATAAAGAAGGCAACAAAGCCCTTTTTCAACCCTTCTAACTCCATAGGTGTGAATATATTATATAAAATCATGTACGCTGCCATTCCTAATATCAGTCCTGAAGATAAATGGAGGAAATCATCCCAATTGGCTACTTTAGAGTAAAAGCCAAGCATTTTCCCTAAATACATAGAGAAAAATATAAATAATTCAATGGCATAGTTCATTTTTTCTGTAAATTTTACCTTGAATAATTTAAATATTATCCCAATACTATAGGTAGTAACAAAGGTTAAAAGCACATCAAAAATTTTTGATGACCTATCTGTAAGCAAAAAATATACGCCAGTAAGAAGTATTAATAGCCTAAATATTAATAAAAACATCCTATAACTTGTTATCTTATTTTCTTTATCCTTAAGCACCCTGTCACACATCCTTTAACTGCTATTCACTAAGAGCCTTTATCGCTTCCTTAAAGGTTTCAAAGACATAATAAATGTCCTTTTCCTTAACCCAGTAATTTGTTACAAAGCGCATAATGCCCTCTTCTGCACCATTTATTTTTACCAGTTTATCATAAAAAAATTTAACAAAATCATCACTATTAACACCTGTTTCCTTCATATCAAAGAAAACCATGTTTATTTGAATATCCTCAAGATTAACCTTCACTCCAGGTATCTCACTTATGAGCTCTCCTAAAAGCCTTGCATTTTTATGGTCTTCCTTTAAGTGTTCTGGCATTTTCTTAAGAGCCACAAGACCTGCTGCTGCTAAAAATCCAGCTTGTCTCATACCTCCACCCATAAGCTTTCTGTTTTTTCTGGCTCTTTTTATAAAATCTTTACTTCCAGCAACAATGGATCCCACAGGAGCACAGAGGCCTTTTGAAAGACAAAAGGTTACAGAGTCGCAGTATTGTGTAAGTTCCTTAATATCAACACCTAGATATTCTGAAGCATTAAAAATTCTTGCACCATCTATATGTACCGGTACATCATGCTCCTTTGCGATATCATATACTGCCTTCATATTAAGTAAAGAAGGCACCTTTCCATTGGAGTGAGCAGTTTCCATGCAGATAAGACCAGTAGAAGGAAAATGAATATCCTCTCCTCTTATCTTTGAATTAAGCTCTGAAATAACTAGTTCTCCATCAGTATTGGTTATAGTCCTAAGCTGCACTCCGGAAAGAGCTGCAGCGGCACCTACCTCATGGATAACTATGTGGCAGTTTTCACCAAGGAGGACCTCATCTCCCCTGCGACAGTGTGTCATTATAGAAACCTGATTTCCAAAGGTTCCACTGGGAACAAACATAGCTGCCTCCTTACCAACTAGATTTGCTGCATATTCCTCAAGCTCTTTTACCGTAGGATCATCCTCATAAACATCATCCCCTACTATAGCATTGAACATTGCTTCTCTCATTTCTTCCGTAGGCAAAGTAACAGTATCACTTCTTAAATCTATAAAACTCATATATATCCACCTCAATTCTAAACATTAATATAATAATATTATCATATATTTATTATTAAGTTTAGCACAAAAAAAGAGCTATCTATGGATAGCTCTATAAAACCTTATTTTTTAATTCTTTTATTAGCTTTAAATATTTATGAACACTTTCTTCTCTTTCTATCTCATAAATATCACATTCCTTTTGAAGAGCTTCTAAAGTATCCAGGGATAAGTTATTTTCAGCAAACTTATAAACTACTGTATCTTCCTTTTCAATGTGTCTAAGAAGAAGATTTCTATATCCCATTCCATTAGCTATAACCTCTAATTTAGCCTCTTCATCCCCTTTAAGAACCCTCTTGACCCCTTCTTCCAAATCCTTCACAAAGAGCCTTCCAAGATCGTGTTCTACAAGCATTCCATATTTCACTAACTTTTCACCAGGGGCACCTAGCTCATTAATCATCTTCACAAAAAGTAATTCTTCCTCTTTACCGTGATGATGCTTATCTGCATAATTTCTTATAAAATCTATAATAAGAAAGAAATCCTCATAATCTACCTCTTCTCCCCTTAATATCCTAAGGCAGTATGCTTTGATAACCTCTAGCATTTCTTTAATTCTATTATGCTCATCTATCATTATTTCAAAGGAATTCATAGCAAGCCTCCTATCTTTTTATTATCCCTTCACTTCCATCTTCAAAAACAACATACTTAAAATCTTTACTAATCTCTTTTACAAAGGCGCTTATCCACTTTCTTCTTAAATGATAAAAATTTGAAACCTCTCCTCCTGCTGACTGCCAATAAGGAGTATGAATGCAGCGAGTTGCTCTATAGATAAGTTTGTCTTCATCTCTGACTAAAATCTCATTAACCCTATCACAAGGCATACCCTCTAATATAAAGTCATTTATAGCTCCAAATACCTCTTCTGGAGATTTTACCTCATTATTTAAACTATAATATTTTCCTTCTTCAGTTCCTTTTGAACTGAATATTATCTCCAGCTTATTCATAAGCTCAGGCTTATTCTTAAGTATTCTTGTTATATACTCCGCCTGTCTACCCTCAGCTCTATCTATCTTATCCTGAAGCCACCCATGAATATTAGAGGTATCTATAAGCTCCTCTAGAGGTCTATCTTCAGTTGGAGAACCATACCTAGCCTCTATATCTTTTACCCATAAATGAATGTCTAGGCCTTCTTCTTCTGCCATATCTCTTATACTGCCCTCTATACCCTCAAACCATTTTATCTTTTTAAATAACCAGTAATGAATCTTTCCTAGAAATGCGCTCATATATCCTCCTATACTAATATGCTATTTTATTTTTTCATTAAGAGCATTTAAAATCTCATCCACTTTAAATCCATGTACTAACGCTGCATCCTCCAAGCTTTCTGCTTGAGAAGCAGGACATCCAATACAACCCATTCCAAAATCCATTAAAACCTCAGCCGCCTCAGGATAGCTCCTTATAATTTCTCCTACAGTCATCTCTTTATTTATTTTCATATTTATCCGCCTCTCTATAATTCTTAAATTTAGCTGCTGCATATAAAAAATGCATACAGCTCTCTTTCTTATATCCATATTATATCCAAGGAGAAAAAATAAATCGGTAATATATGTTACGAAAAAATATTTTTATTATATGAAATTGATTTCATATTCACATTTTCTTTTTCCTTTCTTTGGTATATACTTAATATATCAGTTTAATAAAGGGGGGTATTAATTGGGTATAGACACTGTAAATACTATTAAGCTTACAAATGGAGAAACCTATGGCTATAGAGAAGCTGGAGAGGGAGGAGACGTTTTAATACTTATTCACGGTAACATGAGCTCTTCTAAACACTGGGACGTAATAATGGGAAGACTTGAAAATAGCTACAAGCTCTATGCTGTTGATTTAAGAGGCTTTGGCTTTTCAAGCTATAATAATGAGATTAGCTCTTTAAAGGACTTTTCTGAGGATTTAAAACTTTTTGTGGATGCTTTAGGCCTTAGAGGCTTCCACCTAGCTGGTTGGTCTACCGGTGGTGGAGTAGCAATGGAATTTGCTGCAGATTATCCTGATTATGTTAAGAAGCTTATTCTCGTGGAATCCGTTGGAGTTATGGGGTACCCAATCCTTAAAAAGAACGAAATAGGTCAGCCTATTCCCGGAGAGTTTCTAAAAACAAAGGAAGAAATTGCAGCAGACCCTATTCAGGTAGCTCCAGTTCTTTCAGCCTTAAAGGAAAGAAATAAGGAATTTTATAGGATGATCTGGAATGCCAGCATATATACCTATAAAAAACCTGAGCCCTCAAAATATGAAGAATACCTTGAAGATATGCTTACCCAAAGAAATCTTGTAGATGTTGATTATGCTTTAGCTACCTTCAATATAACCAAGGAGT
>JAEXZL010000039.1 GCA_023451395.1 Bacillota bacterium
GCCCCTATCAATCCAATTTTATCCCCTTCATTTACATTAAAAGTAATGTCTTTTAGGACAACATCTATTCCATAGCTTTTAGTTACATTCTTGCAGCTTAATACTATCATTATTTCACCATCCTAACTGCAGCATCCTATAATCTTGGATAAATTGCAATAATATTATACTACAGCAGAGGTTATATTTATAGCTAAATTAGCATTATCCGCCCATTTTCTTCGATTTACATTAAAATCTCTCTTCTCCGGTGCCTGGCACCTGCTTCTCTGGTGCCAGGCACCGGAGAAGAGAGAAGACACCGGAAAAGAGAGAGTGTTATCTTAGATAGGATACTCCATCTAGAGCTTGAATAATTTGTAGCTCGGGCCTTCCTGGAAGTAGACCAGTAACATATACGGTATAGAATCTGCTTGGCTTAACAATGAAGTTAGGAGCAGTAAGTACTGTCCTCTCTGTACCACTAGGCTTTATCAATAAGGTGTAATTACCTGGGGGTATCATTATATATCCAGTGATATCCTTAAAGGACACATCTTTAAATAGCTGCTGACCATTAGGCAGTGTTATATCTAGGGCAGGTGCGTTAGGAGATAGATTTACAACTCTTAAAAAAACCATAGACGGACTTACTGCCATATGGGGCTCTGGAATTGATAAAAGAGAAAGGTTTACTGGATTATTCATTATGGCAAAACTTTGGATACTGTTTGGTGCTATACCAATTCCTCGACTAACAAGTATAGGATTTGTAGTATTTCCTGTTGGGTACACCTTAAAATCATATTCTCCTGCAGCTATAGGAAGATAGTTAGTGAACTGCTGATAAACAAGATCCTTTGCCACAAGATTATCATCAATATATACATCGACACCAGGCAAGTTAGGTGAGGCGTGGAAAAGACGTATAAATGATGTAAGATTAGGCATCTCGGCTCTGAAATTCTGATTTGTTAATGGATAATTAAAGCCATAGGGCTGGTATTGATACATAGGGTACTGGAAATTGTAGTCATAAAACATGGGAGCCTCCTTTTATGATTATTGTTAAATTATGTGCTTTTTTCTGTCTTTTCATATGAATCCTCCAGATGCTTAAGATTATCATAATACATTAAGGTTAATCTAATAATCCTTTTTAAAAGTAGCTTTGATATGGGGTGGGGGATTCTATAGGCTTTGAAGGTATTAATTACTGCGCTATTATTGTTTTCTATATCAATAAGTATTGAATCTATATCACTTGTATAATCCTTATTTTTTGAGCTGCTGTTATTATCATCTTCTAAATCAATATTCAATTCATTTAAAACTTCTCCTGGTGTTTGGATTCCCATATTTAAGTTCTTAATTTCATAATTAGAAGTGGGTGCAGCTAATGTTATGGGAATAGGAATGGACCTAGGAAAGCTTTCTCCAAGGTAATAGTTGCTAAAGGGAAGCATTACAGGCATTTTCGCTGTGGCCTGAAAAGAAAAATAGCCTGATGCTTCAGGATAAAATTCCCGGATGAAAGGGTGAGTTCCTTGTGAAAATTCTATAAGAGGTTGAAATTTTACATCTTCATAGCTATTCATTAATTATCCTCCCTTGCCATTAATAACCTCAGATATTTTGCACTACTATAAATTATATGTTCATGGATAATAAAATATTTCCCAAAATCCCCTTAAGTTTCGTCCTTTATTTCACGTATTCTTTTAAAAAAAATATTATATAGTGGAGGGATTATTATGTTAGGAAATTTAAAGGAATACAGAAGTTTATTTGTAGGACTTGAGGAATTTGTACCTTTATGGAATGGCAGGAAGGTTGTAGGTGTTAATTTTGATAATGCAGCTACCACACCTCCCTTCAAAAGTGTCTTAAGAAATGTCGTGGAATTTTCAGGTTGGTATTCATCAATTCATAGGGGAAAGGGTTATAAATCTAAGATTTGTGATGATTTTTATGAAAAGGCAAGAAATACTATATTGAGGTTTCTAGAAGCTAGCAGTAGAAATTACAATGTTATCTATGTAAAAAACACCACGGAAGGAATAAATAAGTTGGCATATAGACTAATAGACTGTAAGGATGGATTAATATTATCTACCAGAATGGAACATCACTCAAATGATTTGCCCTGGCGAGACAAATGTTCAGTGGAGTATGTGGAAGTAGATGAAAGAGGAAGACTATCATTAGAGCAGCTGATTAGCAAACTAAAAGAACACCGAGGACGGGTTAAGCTGCTGGCTTTAAGCGGAGCTTCTAATGTTACAGGAATAGTAAATGATATAAATCTAATTGCTAGCATATGCCATTCTTACGGCTGTAAAATCATGGTTGATGGAGCTCAGTTAGTACCTCATAGAAAAATATATTTAGAAGGTTTTAGCCATGATGATTATATAGATTATTTAGTGTTTTCTGCTCATAAAATGTATGCACCTTTTGGAATAGGTATAGTGGTAGTTCCTAAAAATTGCTTTATAGATGGGGAACCGGAGTACAAGGGAGGTGGCACCGTTAAGTTTGTCACAGATGACGATGTGATATGGGATGATCCTCCTCATAAGGAGGAAGCGGGTACACCGAATTTCATGGGAATAGTAGCTCTGCTAACTGCTATAAAAGAACTTCAAGCTATTGGAATGGAAGAGATACAGCTTCGAGAAGAAATTCTTACAGAATATATTATTAAAGAGCTTAGAAAGATACCTAAGGTTATATTATACGGTGACAATGATAATGTTAAGAATAAGGTAGGAATTGTATCATTTAATATAGATGATATATACCATGAAGAGGTTGCTGATTCACTTTCACAAGACTTTGGAATTTCAGTTAGAAATGGATGCTTCTGTGCACAGCCTTATGTAAAAAGGCTTTTAGGGTTGACTGATAAGGAGGTAAGGGATTATATTAATAATCCACATTATAAAAAACCAGGTATGGTAAGAGTAAGTCTTGGGCTTTACAATAATAAAGAAGAGGTTGATTATTTTTTAAATGCAGTAGATTTAATTGCATCTAGAAGAGTAAGAGGAAACTATTTTTGAAAAAGAGCATGCAGGAAAACTACTAAAAATAGTTTTCCTGCACGCTCTTTTAAATAGAACTATATAAATTTTACTTATTATAAACCCTAAAGAGAGGAAGATTCTCCTCTAGTATCAGTTCAGGACTTTTTGAAATTAAAGGTCTTATATAATCGTATGCCTTATCTGTTAGATGATTGCCTTTTTCGTTAATCCATTCATCTGGAACATATTTTACGTGGTTAGCTACCTTATTTGTGTCTGCTAAAAAAGTAGAGGAGGAATAGTTAGAGCTATTATCTCTTTTAATAGCAACCATGGAGCCGTTGGATATTGAATCTTTTGAAGCCCTTAAGGCTTCATAGCCTACCATGAAGGCCTCTTGTATGTCTAGGGAGGATGAGCAATGCATAGCACAGCGCTGAAGAACTCCTAATTCTAAAGTTTTAACTCTATTTGTTATTTTTGCACCTACTATATAGCTTTTCAGTATACCTGCCACTCCTCCTAGCTGAGAATGACCAAAGCTATCATGACTCTGCTGAGGATTAAGTTCAGCAATAAACTTTCCTTCCTGATTTTTTAAACCTTCAGATACAACAATATACACTTGATTTTGTGCCTCAAAGCATTCTTTTACATCTTTAAGGAAGCTATCAATATTAAAGGCTCTTTCAGGAAGATAAATAAAGTCTGCTACGGACTTTCCCTGAAGTCTTGAAGCAACAGCTGCTGCAGCAAGCCACCCTGTATCTCTACCCATGGTCTCTAATATAAAGATTCCATTGTTCTTATAAACAGAAGAATCAAGATAAGTTTCAAGAACTGAGGTTGCAATGAATTTAGCTGCACTTCCATAACCAGGGGTATGGTCTGTGATAGGGAGATCATTATCTATAGTTTTTGGAATACCTATAAAGTTAATATCAATATTATTAGCTTTACCATAGGAGGAAAGCTTGGCTACTGTATCCATAGAATCATTTCCGCCAACATAGAAAAAGCTTTTAATTTCATTCCTTTTACATATATCTAGAAGTTTTTTATATTCTTCTGAAGCCTCATCCCAAGACTTAAGCTTATATCTACAGGAACCTAGACCTGAGGAAGGAGTATGCTTAAAGGTATTTAATTCCTCTTCCTGAAGATTTGTTATATCAATAATCTTCTCTTCAAGTATTCCTTCTATTCCGTTTATACCTGCAAAAACTTTGTCATAGAGCTTAAGCTCTTGATTTGCCTTAACAAGTCCCACAACGCTAGCATTAATTACTGAGGTAGGTCCTCCAGATTGGGCTATTATGCAATTTTTCATCACAATTCTCCTCCACTTACTATTTAATGTATACAGATAAAAAAATAACTTACACCATTTATAAATATATATTAAAAAAATGTATTTTAAAAGAGTTGTAGAAAGATATTTTTAATTTTTATGTACAAGGAAACAAAATAACCTTCCTAATAGAAATAATATCATAGAAAAAGCAGTGCTTGAATAAAATCATAATAGACCATAACTTTTAGTTTAAAAAAAGAGGAGTGGCTAATAAAATTAAGGGTTACATTAGATTATTAGAGAAGAGGATGGATAAAATGACATTTATTCAGGGGATTATAATTGGGGCAGCTCTGGCAATGGATGCTTTTGCGGTATCCTTGAGTATAGGTCTTACTAGAGGGGTGAGACTTTATAATAAGTTTGTTTTTTGTGTATCCTTTGCTTTTTTTCAATTTTTATTTTCACTGCTGGGAGGAGTTTTTGGAATTCTTTTTAGCAAATATGTGGTAGTTATACCAAGTGTGGTTGGAGGTATAATAGTTGCAGTAGTGGGGATTATGATGATAAGAGAGGGAAGGAAAAAGAAGATTGCTCCAATATTAATGAAGCCAAGAATGTATATAATACTTGGAGTATCTGTTAGTATTGATGCTCTTGTTGTGGGATTTACCACACTAAATTCTATTAACAATTACATTTATCTTTTTGATACAGCTATGCTTATTGGGATAATAACCTTTTTTTTCTGTGTTGGAGCTAATTTTCTTGCTAGGTATTTAAAAAGAGTGGATTTTGTAAGGAAATATGCCGATTACATAGGAGGCTTAATCCTTATTGCTTTTGGGTTAAAAATGATATTTTTATAGTTTCGATATTTATTAAGATATGTGATATAATACATCTGTAAGACCGATTCTATTTTGTTTAAGGGGTAATGCAGGTGAATAATAAGGATTTACTTAGACAAAATCACATAAAAATAACCAAGGCCCGTACAACCATTTTGGATATTATTATGAAAAGTGACAGTAGCATTAGCGCAGAGGATATTTATAATAGATGTGTAAAACAGGGAGAGGATGTTAATTTATCTACTGTATATAGATCATTAGACCTCTTTGAGGATAAAGATATTATAAATAAGCTGGATTTAGGAGAAGGTCGTTATACCTATAGAATAAACAACCATTCTCATATGCATACGCTTAAGTGCTCTTTATGCCATAAGGAGATAGAGGTCCCCTGTCCAATGTATCAGGTAGAGGAGCTTGTAAGAAATAAAACGGGCTTCGTCCTTACAGACCACCAACTAGTGTTAAAGGGTATATGTGAGGAGTGCAAAAAATCAAAGTCATAGCTAAGTTTAAGCTATGACTTTTTTATTATATTTGTAATTATAATAGTTATAAGAAGCACTAATACTGAGAGGACTGCAATGGTACCTCCTGGTGCACTATTAAGGTAATAGGATAGTACAAGACCTAGAAGGATATCTAACAGTCCAACGATTATAGAAATAATAAGGCTTATCTTAAAGCCTTTCTTAAATTGCAGTGCTGTAGCAACAGGTACAACCATTACTGAGGAAATTACTAGTATTCCCATGACTCTAATAGATACTGAAATAGCTGCGCCAACCATTACTGTAAAGAGGTAATTGATGAAACCTACCCTTATTCCTGCAGTTCTTGCTCCTTCTTCATCAAAGGTCACATAAATAAGCTTATCATAGAGAGTGAAAATAATAATAAAGCAGGTTATGGCCACTAGAAATATCATTAGAATATCCTCTTTTGTTACAGTGAGAATGCTGCCAAAGAGATATGAGTTTACATTAGCTGGAGCCTTTCCGCTGCTTACCAGCATAATTGCAATACCTAGGCTTAAGGTTAGAATTATTGACATAACCATTTCTGCATACTTTTTATAATAATTTCTTAGAAATTCAATAACAATAGCACAGATTGTGGTATAAACAAATGCAGTAAGGAGAGGTTGAAGACCCAATACAAGACCTATAGCCACTCCAGCAAAGGTAGAATGAGATAAGGTATCACCAATCATTGAATATCTTTTAAGTACGATAAAAAGACCTACAGTGGGAGCTAAAAGAGCTACCAGCAATCCAGCCAGAAGAGCATTTTGCATAAATTCCAATTCTAACATAGCTAATCTACCTTTCTTATGGGAAGAGAGTTTTCTTTATTTATAATAGAAATATAGTCTTCTACTGTGGTTAGTTTTAAATTTCCGCTAAGGTCTATTATATGAGTAGAGTACTTTAATGCTGCTGTAATATTATGTTCTACGGATATTACTGTTATATTTTTCTCCTTATTAAGACTCTTAATTACAGAATATAAATCTTTTTGACTATTTATATCTACTCCAGTAGAGGGTTCGTCTAAAACTAAAAGTTCCGGCTCACCCATAAGAGCTCTACTTATAAATATTTTTTGCTGCTGTCCTCCAGAGAGGTTTCCTATTAAGCTATCTTTAAAGGAAGCCATATTAACAAGCTCCAAGCTGCTATCAATAGCCTTCTTATCTTTTATTCCTTTTACCCTCATATGAATCCTTAGAAGTTCTTTTACCGTTAGAGGAAATTGAGAATTAAAGTCTTCAATTTTCTGAGGAACATAGCCTATTTTTTCAGTGGATAAAGTCACATTTCCCTTAATGGGTTTTAAAGCTCCTAAAATAAGCTTTATCAAGGAGGTTTTACTACTTCCATTTTCACCTAATATAGAAATATATGAACCCTTTGGTATATTAAGTGATAAATTATCAATAATATAGGGAGGCTTTCCTGTATAAGAAAAGCTAAGATTATTAATGGTAATCAAAAAAATCAGCTCCTAAATATGTTATAAGTATCCAATCCTTGTAAGCAATATTATTATACAGCGACATGCAAATCATTTGCAAGTATAAAATTATTTCATAGAAAAAAGTTTAAAAAATATGATAATATATACTATATAAAAAAATAAAACTATAAGGAGGTTTACTATGGATTATACATCCTTTGTCTTGATGAAAATAGATCCTGAAAACAATAAATTTATTGAAGAGATGGGAAGCTATGAAATTGAGCAGGGCAATAGTTATATTACAAGATTATATTACGATGGCAAGGATATAATTATTCATTTTGGCATAGAAGAGGATCTAGAGGATTGGCAATTTAGTGCTGTATTTGATCTTTTTTCTAAAGAAGATTTTGAAAAGAAGGAATTTAATATCGAAGATATGGATGAAGATTACAACCCCACCTGGTTAGTAAGCTTTCCATATAAAGAGGATAGAGAATACATAAGTGAAAGGCTAAATGAGGCTGGAGAGCTTATTGAGGTCGGAATCAATCAGGTTTTAAAGGACATTGTTGGAAAAGAACAGGAATATTTATAAAAAATTCAGGAGGGATAATTCATGAGTGATGCAAAAAGACTTCCTACTCGTGAGGAAATAGCACAAGAATTTAAGTGGAAGACAGAGAAAATCTATAAGGATACTGATGCTTGGGAAGCAGATTTTAAAAAGCTTAAAACCATGGCGGTGAATATAAAAAAGTATGAAGGGAAGTTAAGTAATCCAGAGAGTTTATTAGAGTATTTTCAGGTTTCTGAAGAGGTTGAAAGGATAGCTGAGAAGCTTATGGTTTATTCCCATCTGAAATCTGATGAAGATACAGGTAACACTCAATACCAGGGTCTGAAAAATAAAATTAATAGCTATTTAGCAGAGCTTTCTAGTTTAGAAGCTTTTTTTGTACCTGAGGTATTAAGCCTTCCAGAGGAATACATTCAAGAGGCAATGACTAAGGTTCCAGAGCTCAAGCTATATGATTTCCTTTTAAAGGACATTTTAAAGTCAAAGGAGCATATTCTTTCACAAAAAGAAGAGGAGCTCTTAGCTTCTGTTAGTGATAATCTTCAAGCACCAAGCAATATATTCAATATGCTTACAAATGCAGATATAACTTTCCCGGTAATCACTGATGAAAAGGGAGAAAAAATTGAACTTACAGAAGGAAATTATCAAAACTTTATAAAAAGTAGAGATAGAAGGGTTAGGAAAGAAGCCTTTGAAGCACTTTTTGGAACCTATGAGCAATATAGCAATACTATTGGAACCTCTTTAAGTGCTTCAATTAAGAACTTTATTTTTAAGGCTAAGGTTAGAAAATATAAAAGTTCTCTAGAGGCATCATTAAAACCAAATAATATTCCTGTAGAGGTTTATGAAAATGCCTTAGAGACCATTGAAAAGCATATACCTCTTCTTCACAGATATGTGGAAATAAAGAAAAAGCTTTTAGGTGTTGAGGAGATGCATATGTATGATTTATATGTGCCTCTTACAGATAGCCCTCAAGATAATATTGAGTTTAGCGAGGGTGTAGAAATAATTAAGACTGCGCTTCAACCTCTAGGAGAGGAGTACTTATCCATATTTCAGGAGGGAATAGATAGCGGTTGGATTGATGTTTATGAAAATAAGGGAAAGAGAGGAGGCGCTTATTCCTTTGGAACCTATGATGCCATGCCTTATGTATTGTTAAACTACAATAATACTTTAAATGATGTATCAACCTTAGCCCATGAGATGGGACATTCACTTCATTCCTATTACTCCACCAAGGAGCAACCGTATGTTTATGCTCATTATACTCTATTTTGTGCTGAGGTAGCTTCCACAACTAATGAAATACTTTTAATTCATCACCTTATTGAAAAGGAGGATGATCCTAAGAAAAAGTTCTATCTTATAAATCAGGAATTAGAGCAAATCAGAACTACTGTATTTAGACAGCTGATGTTTGCAGAATTTGAAAAAAGAACCCATGAGGCTCTAGAAGAGGGTCAGCCCCTCACAGCAAAAGAGTTCTCTGAGCTGTGGAAGGAGATTAATATTAAGTATTTTGGAAGTGATATGGTTGTAGATAAGGAAATTAATATAGAATGGGCAAGGATACCTCATTTCTATAGGGATTTCTATGTTTACCAATATGCTACTGGCTATGCTGCAGCCTCTGCCTTTGCTTCTTCAATACCAAATGGAGGGGAAACAGCCCTTTCAGAGTATAAGAAATTTTTGAAAAGCGGTGGAAGTGCATATCCTATAGAAATTCTAAAAAACAGCGGAGTGGATATGGAAACTTCTATGCCTTTAGAAGCTACCATGGCAAGATTTAAGGAGCTTCTAGATATGATTGAAAACTTATAGAAATTAAAAGAAGGCCTTTTAGGCCTTCTTTTTTATAAAAAATAATTTTAATAATGGTAAATCTCAGAAAAAAAAGAACGATAATATTAATTAAGAATAAAATTCTGGAGGAAAGAATGAGGTTT
>JAEXZL010000042.1 GCA_023451395.1 Bacillota bacterium
AGCAAACTGATAGGCTGGAGTTAGCAATTGAGGATAAGAATATTAATATGGTTGTAGGTGAAGTGGTAATTAATGAATACGATGAAGTAAACCATAGCATGAACTTTAGAATCCTAATTGGTCCCAAAGGAAGAAACCGTGGACTGGGTTCTGAAGCTACAACTCTTCTAGTTGATTATGTACTTCTAAATACAGATTTAAAGCAATTAAGTTTAAGTGTATTTGCTTTTAATCCAAGAGCACAAAGAGTATATGAGAAAGTAGGTTTTGTTTTAGATAGCGTTGACAAGGATGATTTAGAATTTGAAGGAGAAAAGATAGATTCACTTAATATGATATTAACGCGGGAGAATTGGGAGAAAAATTATAAAAAGTGAAGTGAAAGAAGATATCTAAGAACTGAGCAACCTTAGTCTTTGCCTAAAGTTGCTTCAGTTCTATTTATTTTAAGGAAAATCAAATATATTGTTTAAAACATATTGATTTAATTTGTTAAATATTATACAATATTTATGAAATTATATATTGTTAAATAATGCTCAAATTAACAAATAAATTAAATTACGAAGAAAAGGAGAAAACCAATGAAAGTATTAGAGCCTATTAAAATAGGAAAGTTGGAGCTAAAAAATAGATTTGTTATGGTTGCCATGGGACCTGAGCTTGGGGACTTTGATTCTAGAACAGTAGACTATTATCTAGCCAGGGCAAAGGGTGGAGCATCCATGATTATGACTACTGTTATAGCTACAGAAGCTATTGATGGACATTCCCCTGCATCAACCCTTACAGAAGAAAGCTATGATCGCTTTAAAAACATGGTAGATAGAGCACACCAGTATGGTTGTAAAGTATGTTTGCAAATTATGCCTGGTATAGGTCTTGGCGGCAAAGCTGAGGGTAGAGTAAAACCTGCTTCAGTGTCAGCGCTACCATTGTACCCAGGTAGTGAGTTTACTTTTGATGAGCTCACTAAAGAAGAGATTAAATTCATTCAAGGGGAAGTTTCACGAACAGTAAAGCTAGCTGAAAAAGCAGGAGCAGATGCAGTAGAAATTCATGCCTATGGTGGATATTTGACAGATAAGTTTATGACTAAGAGGTGGAATATTCGTACTGATGAATATGGCGGAAGCTTTGAGAACAGAATGAGATTCTTAAATGAAATTATCGACAATACTAAGAGAGATCTTGGGAATGACTTTCCTATTATTGTGAAATTTACACCACAGCATTTTTTACCTGTGGAAGCTGGCTATAGAGGAATTGAAGAGGGTATTGAAATAGCAAAGATGCTGGAAAAGAAAGGTGTACATGCTCTACATATCGATGCAGGCTGCCACGATAACTGGTATATGGCAATGCCTCCTATTTATCAGCAGGAAATGGTGCCTCAAATGATTTCTTCAAGAAAAATTAAAGAGGTTACCTCATTACCTATAATATCCAATGGACACTTAGGTGATGTAGGCAAGGCAGAAACAGCCATTAATAATAACTGGATTGATATAGCAGGGGTTGGTAGAGAATTCTTAGCTGATCCAGATTTTCCTAACAAGGTAGTAGAAAATAAAACCAATGAGATTCGTAATTGTATTTATTGTAATGAAGGATGTATTGCAAGAGTTTGCGAAGGAAAAAGCATTAATTGTGCGGTTAACCCCACTACTGGATATGAAGGAATTAAAGAAAACAAACCCACAGATAATCCTAAAAGAGTACTTGTAATAGGCGCAGGTCCAGGAGGTTGCCAAGCAGCTATTGCAGCTAAACAAGCAGGACACGATGTGGAAATTTGGGAAAAGAATGAGTATTTAGGCGGAAATTTCTATAATGCCTGCATGCCTCCCTTTAAGAGAGATGGTGAAAAAGTCCTCCATTATTACCGCACCATGATAGAAACCTTAAATGTTAGAGTTAAGTATTGCATGGAAGCAACAGAAGAAGGAATACTTAATTATAATGCTGACAAAGTTATTTATGCAGCTGGAGCTACTCCTATTAAACCTGGAAGGATACAAGGTATAAATAATAGCAATGTGACAACGGCAGTAGATGTTTTACAGAACAAGGCATTATTAGGAGAAGAAATTGCAATAATTGGCGGTGGACTTGTTGGCTGTGAAACTGCAATTATGTTGGCAAATAGAGGCAAAAAAGTTACAATAGTAGAAATGGCCTCAAAAATATTACCAGAGCAAATATTTATTCAGAATTTAATGATGTTAAATGGAATGCTGAAGCACCCAAATATTACAGCAAAGGCATCCTGTAAGCTAGTTAGTATTAATGATAGTTTTATAAGTGTAGAGCTAAATGGTAATAATAAAGATATAAAATGTGACAATGTTGTATTGGCAATGGGCTTTGCTCCCAATGATAGTATGTATAACTCCCTAAAGGATAAAATAGATATTGTAAATGTTGGAGATAGCATAAGAGCAAGAAAGGTATTAAATGCAGTACATGAAGCCTATGATGCAGTGTTAAATATATAAAGGCTTTTTTCAACTCCCTCAAACTACGGTTTGGGGGAATTTTTATTTATGAGTAAACTTTATCTGGAAAAGAGTGCTTGTGTTTAGTATAGAGTTTCATAGAGTATATGGTATAATATGGATATCAGTCTGGTGTAAAATATTAAAAGTTACTTTTTTTGATACTGCTGTGTTAATTACTTATTATGATGATTGGAGAAATATTAAATGAAAGAAAAAAAGCTGACGAAAGAGAAGAAAAAAAGCTAAGAATAGTAACTTTGAACTATGCCTATTCTGATGAAGGGATGTGATAAAATCTTTGTGAATGGAGAGGATGATTTTTTACATCAAATAATTTAAGGTATATACCCATAATATAGACAATTAAATGTTAAATACTTTGAAGGTGATACTGGAAGATGTAATAAAATATCGAAAACTATTGTATGAACCAAATAATAGGAGGTATGTTAATGAATAAGAGAATATATCTAGAAAAGTTTACACCTGAAGACTTTGAAAAATATTATCAACTTGTTAGTGATGAAAGAGTTATGGCTATGATTACAAAAAGAGTTCTTCCCATAGATGAGGCAGTGGAAAAATACAATTTAATTTTGAAAAACAATGAATTAAAAGAGTCCTTTGGTAATTTTAAAGTGATAGAAGCTTCAACTAATAATTTTGTAGGTTATGGAATGCTTAGAATTAAAGAGAAGAACTCTACAGAAGCAGAATTAGGATATATGTTATTACCTAACTACTGGGGCAAAGGTATAGGAAATGAAATTGCTAGACTATTAATAGAAAAAGCTAATGCAGAAAAGCTAGTGGATAAAATTATTGCAACTATAGACCCTGATAATGCTGCTTCTAGGAAGATATTAACTAATAATGGATTTTTCACTGTTGGGCTATGTGAAACATATGGCTTACCTGGAGAACTATTTAATTTAAACATTTAGAGAATCTGTAATTTATTAGGTAAAATCACGGGGGATTAAATGCTGCTGACAGGAGTGTGACATTCAAAATAAAAGTCCACCAAACTCTTGTCAGCTAATTATTTTTAATCCCTAATATTAATTATTGGATTTTAACCACATCATAGCAGCATAGGCGTGTATTGCTGCACCGGTTGGTAAGATATCTTCGTTAAAAATAACCTGTGGATGATGCATTGGAAGTCCATAATGAGAATCCTCTTCCTTTGAACCTGCCCCCAGAAGAAAATAAACACTAGGTACTTTATAACCATAGGAAGCGAAATCTTCAGAGCCCATACCACCTCCTTCAAAAGAAAAGACAGATTTTTCACCCACTAATTCTTTTACATATGATGCTAAATTATTAGCTAGTTCTCTATTGTTTGTTAATGGTGGAACTGATGCAATGACCTCTATTTTAGCTTCTCCTCTAAACAATTTGGCTGTATTAACCACTATATCTTCTAGCCTCTTGTATATAAAGTCACCTAATTCAACGGATAAGTATCGAATAGTTCCTTCTAAGATAGCTTCATCAGGAATTACATTATGGGTATTTCCAGCTTGAAATTTCCCTACAGTAATTACAGCGGATTTTGTTGCGGCAATCTCCCTTGCTATAATTTCCTGCATAGAGGAATAGATGTGAGTTGCAATATTTATAGGATCAACACCTGTTTCCGGCATGGCTCCGTGACACCCAACTCCCTTGATGGTTATCCTAAATATTGTACAACCTGCTATGGAGGTTCCAAGGCCATACATAATAGTATTAGTTGGGGTACCAGAATGAACATGTAATGCCATGGCTGCATCCACCTTTGGGTTTTCTAAAACTCCTGACTTAAGCATTAATTTTGCTCCTCTAAAACCTTCTTCATTTGGCTGGAAAACGAGCTTTACCCTTCCTTCAAGCTCACTCTCATACTGCTTCAATAATTTAGCAGCTCCTAATAGCATTGTTGTATGAAGATCATGTCCACAGGCGTGCATATTGCCATTTGTTGATTTAAAAGAACAGTCTGTTTGTTCTTTAATTGGAAGGGCATCCATATCAGCTCTTAAGAGAAATGTTTTTTCTGAGTTGGGCTTGCCGGCTAAAGCTATAATCCCACTATCACATATTTCTTTTGGCTCATATCCAAATTCCTTTAACCTATCCATAACATATTTTGTGGTGTGAGGAAGGTGATCACCTACTTCTGGATTTTGGTGAATTTCTCTTCTGTACTTTTTTAACTCATCATTCATAGCTCTTGCATTTTCTAAAAAGTGATTCATATGTACCTCCTTAATAACCCATTATGTTAAGTTGTTTTATATTTTGTTTATTGTAGATTTTTTATGTAAGTTGTATAGCTAGAACCTTAAAAACATTTTTTTGCATTAATTATAGAATCTAAGTTTCATAATTCTAACATGATTTTTGAAAGGTAGCATTTATACGCCTAAGGATTAAAGCAATTTAATAGACATAGAAACTCATGGTATACTAGAGAGAGAAGATGTTTTAGGGGGAATGTTTATGCCACTGGAAATAATCCGTAATGATATAACTAAAGTTCATGCTAATGCAATAGTAAATGCTGCAAATTCATCTCTATTAGGTGGTGGTGGAGTTGATGGAGCAATCCACCGTGCCGCTGGGCCTAAGCTCCTTGAAGAGTGCAGGGGGCTTGGAGGCTGTAAAGTTGGACAAGCTAAAATAACAAAAGGCTATAATCTGCCTGCAAAATATGTAATACACACTGTAGGACCAGTTTGGCAGGGTGGTAATAATAACGAGGAAAGCCTACTGATTGATTGTTACAAAAACTCCCTTGCCCTAGCAAAAGACTATAAGTTAGAGAGTGTAGCCTTTCCACTTATATCAGCAGGTGCCTATGGCTATCCCAGGGATAAGGCACTAAAAACAGCAATTTCAGTTATAGGAGATTTTCTTTTAAAAAATGAAATGACTGTTTTTCTTGTTGTCTATGATAAGATGTCCTTTATCCTCTCTGAGAAGCTATTTTCCTCTATTAAAGAATACATTGATGATAGGTACATAGAAGAGAGTCCAATCCTTCGTAGAAATAGACTTGAAGAATCTAATCAGCTTAGAGAATGCTATACAGAGACTCCTAAGCTCTCATCAGAGAAAGTATATTCTCCTATAAAAAAACATAAAAGGAGCCTTGAAGATGTTATAAACCAAATGGACGAAACCTTTACTGAGATGCTGCTGCGTTTAATTGATGAAAAAGCTATGACATATGTAGAAACCTATAAAAAAGCAAATATAGACAAAAAGCTTTTTTCTAAAATACACAATGATATAAATTATAAACCCAGCAAGCCTACGGCTATTGCTTTTGCCATTGCACTAAAGTTAAGTCTCGATGAAACAAAGGATTTGCTCCTTAAGGCTGGCTTTGCTCTTTCTCATAGCAGTAAATTTGATATCATTATAGAATATTACATAGAGGAAGGCAACTATAATATCTTTGAGATAAATGAGGGATTATTTGCCTTTGATCAGAAGCTCTTAGGTGTATAGACTAAGGTTATTATCATACTCCTTGTCGCTTATAAGGCGACCTATTTTAATATAATAGATGCTATCCTTAAATCATAATAAATGATTTGGAGGATGATATCATGAAGAAGAATTTAACTGAATAAGTATTTATTCTTGACAGAAGCGGTTCAATGAGCGGACTTGAAAGTGACACTATCGGTGGATATAATGCCATGTTGGAGAAACAGAAAAAAGAACCTGGTGAAGCTATAATAACTACTGTATTATTTGATGACAGATATGAATTGCTCCATGATCGCATTAATCTTAAAGGCATAGCACCTATAACTGACAAGGAATATTATGTGAGAGGATGTACTGCTTTGTTGGATGCAGTGGGAAGAACCATAAATAAAATAGGAAATGTGCAAAAACATACTGGTGAGGAAGAGAGAGCAGAGCATGTGATGTTTGTCATAACCACCGATGGCATGGAAAATGCAAGCAGAGAGTTTAGCTATGAAAAAGTTAGACATATGATTGAGCATCAAAAGAGCAAGTATGGATGGGAATTTATTTTTCTTGGGGCAAACATTGATGCAATTGCTGCTGCAGAGCGCTTTGGAATCAGTGCAGACAGAGCAACAAATTACAATGCGGATAGCGAGGGTACTCTGCTTAACTATGAAGTTATCAGTGAAACTGTAAGCAGTGTACGAGCCAATCGTAAAATATCAGAAAGCTGGAAGGAACGGATCGACGAGGACTTCAAAAAGCGTGGGGGAAGGAGATAAATATGATAGGTGCTATTATAGGAGATATCATAGGCTCAGTCTATGAATGGAACAATATAAAGACTAAAGATTTTCCATTATTTACTTCGGAATGCTTTTTTACAGATGATACGGTGATGACTATTGCAGTAGCAGAAGGACTTATGAAGGGTGCATGTACAGATGATTTTGTTTTAGCAATGAAAAAATATGCACTATTATACCCAAAAGCAGATTATGGAGGGAATTTTCATAGCTGGCTCTTTTCTGAGGATACTAAACCTTATAATAGCTGGGGAAATGGTTCAGCTATGAGAGTTTCTCCAGTAGCTTGGATTTTTGATACTCTCCCTGAAGTAGAAAAATATGCTGAAATTAGCGCTGCTGTAACGCACAATCATCCTGAAGGCATTAAAGGGGCACAAGCAACTGCTGCGTCGATTTTTCTTGCAAGAAAAGGAAAAACAAAAGCTGAGATAAAGACTTATATTGAAGGTAAATATGGTTATGATTTGAGCAGAACACTTGATGAAATACGACCAAATTATGAGTTTAATGAGAGCTGTCAGGAAACGGTGCCAGAAGCAATAACTGCCTTTCTTGAAAGTGTGGACTTTGAGGATGCAATTAGAAATGCAATTTCCCTTGGAGGTGATAGCGATACTCTAGCTGCAATAACCGGAAGCATTGCTGAGGGTGCTTATATTGTTCCAGAAAAAATAAAATCAAAAGCGCTGTCTTTCCTGGATGAGACTTTACTTAAGACTTATATGCAATTTTGTGATAGGCTATTGGATTAAATAATATAATAATATTCTTTATTTAATAAATAAATTAAGATAGTATTAATTGACAATAGATTCACTTTATACTAGAATAGCTAATTGTAAAATGAATTTAAATTGTAAAAATCTTTAGTAATACAGAGAATTATAAGTTGAGTTCATTATTTAAACTTTTGTCTTATAACTATAAAAATGGTGTAGTAGGAGTATTATATGAATTTATATGAACAGAGTAAATATAATAATGGAGAGATTTCCTCAATCCAGTATCACTCTTTAAGTGAAAATACAGCTGCTATTTTACGTCAAGGTATCATAACCGGTAATTTATTACCAGGATCACGATTGGTAGAGCAGGATCTATCAGAAAAAATGGGAGTTAGCCGTAACGTAATACGTGAAGCTATATACATTTTGCTTGCAGAGAAGCTACTTGTAAAGGAAAGAAATAAATATACAAGGGTGATAGAATTTACTTCAAAGGATGTTGAGGATATATTTGATTTTAGAATTGCACTGGAGCAAGCTTCTGCAAAACGTTCTATACATGATAAATCCCTTTATGAAGGATTGGTTATTCGCTCAAAAAATATAATTAAAATATCAGAAGAGAAGGACAGCTCTCCATCACAATTAATGTATGGGGATATGGACTTTCATGATTATATTGTAAAAAGTGCAAATAATGAACGTATTGTAACAGCATGGCAGGGATGTCTCTATCCAATGATGATGCTTTTGTATCAATATATAAATAAGGGCTATGAGTTAGCCTACGGACATTCTGAAATATTAGAGGCTGTTAAAAGTGAAGATATTACTGCTTTTTGTAATGAAATTGAAAAACATATCAATGGAACAAAGAATGCAGTGATGAAACTATATTAATTTTATATATACATAATTTAAAATTATTAATTTTAATATAAAGCATAATTAATAAAAATTACTATGGAAGTTCTTCTTCCATAGTAATTTTTTTGCATCATTTGATTTATTACAACCTAGAGTTATTATAATTTTATTTGTAAGCTTGACTGAATAATTTTGAGGTGCTAAAATTTAATTGTAGATTGTATACAATATACAATTATGAATAATTTGAAGGGGTGAATGAATAATTATGGGTTATGCTAAGGTTAAAACAACAATACCAGGTCCAAAAACAAAAGAGCTTTTAAAACAGTGGCATGAAAATGAAGCAGATAAACTTGGGTATCAGGCTCAGGTAGCCATAGATCATGGAAGGGGAGCTATGCTCTATGATGTAGATGATAACGTTTTTATTGATTGGAGCAGTGGCGTCCTAGTTACTAATGTAGGTCATTGTCATCCTAAACTTGTTGAGGCTGTACAGGAAGCAAGCGAGCATGTTCTCAATGTATATGAATGGTGTACCCCCTATAGAGCAAATGCTGCAAGAGACCTTGTTAATGCAGCACCTTCACATCTTGATAAGTGTTTCTTTATGTCCTCTGGAAGTGAGGTTACTGATTGCTCTGCTAGAATAATGAAGAGGTATACACATAATTATGAAATTATTTCTTTTTATGGGGGATTTCATGGACGAACTCTATCTACAGCAAGCTTAGGAGGACTAAGCAAGTCAAAGTATGGTATGGGTCCAATGCTTCCTGGTTCTATCCGTGTGCCTTATCCTTATTGTTATAGATGTCCATTCAAATCAAATCCTGAAAAGTGCGGGCTTTTATGCCTTGAATTCATGAATGATATCATAAGGGCAAATAGTACAGGCAGTCTTGCAGGATTGATTATAGAGCCTTATCAAGGATCAGCAGGTTTTATTTTCCCTCCAGAAGGATTTTTACCAGCAGTAGAATCATGGTGTCGTGAAAAGAATATTCCTTTTACACTTGATGAGGTACAGTCATCTTACGGACGTACTGGGAAGATGTGGGCACTGGAACATGAAGCTCTAACACCGGATATTGTGACTGTAGGCAAGGGAATTGGAAGCGGTGTTACAGTTGCAGCTTTACTTATGCGTGATGAGATGATTAAAGATAGTATGCACAAGGGAGATATGGGCAGTACTTATGGCGGAAATCCTATTAGCTGTGCAGCGGTATCAGCAGTTCTCAAGATAATGAAGGATGAGAAATTACCGGAACGTGCAGCAAGACTTGGTAAAATAATAAGCAGCAGACTTAGTAAGATACAGGAAAAATGTAAATATATAGGAGATGTACGTGGCCGAGGAATGGTATGGGGTGTTGAGCTTGTGGAAGATAGGGAAACAAAGGAACCAGCACCAGAAAAGGTAAATAAGCTTATTGATCTAGCAGCTGAAAAGGGACTGCTCATAGGTTCTGTGGGAATGTTCGGAAATGTAGTTCGTGTGGCTCCACCATTAGTTATTACAGAAGAACAGCTTGATGAAAGCCTTGAAATCTTCGAACAATGCACAAAGCAACTATAGTAATAGAAATTAATAATAATAGGGGGTGAACATCATTATTAATGAGAATGATTTGAAAAAGTATTTGATATCCCAAAAGGAATGGGTTACTGAATTCCTAAATGGTCTTCTTGCAATAAAATCAGAAAGTGGAGACGAGGAAAATGCTATGGCGTATATTTCTGCAGAACTAGAGTCAGTAGGAATAGATGTTAAGAGCTGTCCTATTTCCGAGGATATTAAGAAAAGCAGTAATTATTCCTATCCAGTGGAGAATATTGAGTATAAAAACCGAAGAAATCTTGCTATTAGATATGACTCAAAGATGACAGGTAAAACAATAGCACTGAATACCCATGTAGATGTAGTACCTCCATCACCAGGGCAAAAGAATCCATATGTACCCTTTGTTGATAATAATGGTTATATACATGCTAGAGGTGCCTGTGATGCTAAGGGCCAGATAGCTGTACTTATACTGCTTATAAAAGCAGCTCAGAGTTTAAAAAACCTAAAGCATAATATAGTTGGTCATATTGTAGTTGAAGAGGAGTTTGGCGGCAACGGCACACTTGGTTTATTAGATTATGAAAAAGTTTTTACTGCAGATGCACTTATTAATCTAGAACCTACAGACCTTCGCTTAATGACGATGATACGGGGAGCAGTATGGTTTGATATGGTGTTTATGGGCAAATCAGGACATGCAGGAAGCTCAGAAAATACTCAGAGTGCCACTGATAAGGCCATAGCAGCAGTGGGTTTACTTAAACAATATCATAAAGAATTATTAAGTAAGTCAAGGGACTATGGTTTGTTTATGGGCATGAATAACCCCATGCCTCTTACTATAGGCGAATTTAATGCTGGTTCTTGGCCTGCAATGGTACCTGGGGAGGCACATATTGCTGGGGTGCTAGGTTTTTTACCAAACACCAATAAAAATACTGTAATGGAAGAAATTAGAGAGTTGTTCAATAGGAAAGAAAATCTGTGGATTAGTGAAGGAATGACAATGGAGTTTACCTATAAGCACAATGCTGTAGAACTTCCTATAGAGCACTGGTTTTCAAAGAACATGTCAGAGGCATGTAGAAAATCGGGGATTAATGGTGTCCCTACAGCAATGACAGCTTCCTCTGATGCAATTTTTTATCAAGAGCTTGGTATTCCTTCCTTAGCCTTTGGACCTGGAAAGATCAGTGATGCACATTCCTGTCATGAAATAATATCAATAGATGACATACTAAAAGCAACGGAGGTAATTTATACTTTTATGATGAAAATATAGGCTGTAAGATAAAATATATCAGATTTATTTTTAAAAAGTGAAAGTGTTTGCTCTTGAATATAATTGAAGAAGTTTATAGTATTACTATATTTATTTTTAAAATATGCTGAAAATTTGATATAATTATGGAGAATAATTGTGCTTTTTGTAGAATAATATCTGATATTATAGAATCAAGGGGGACTTAGATATGGTTGAACTAAATATTGTCTGGAAAGGATTATCTGTTATTCAAAGAAGAATATTGCTAGTAATTCTTAATCAAGATGCAAGTATTACAGTTGAAGATTTAGCAGAAGAACTAGATACCTCTAGCAGAACAATACGTACTCAACTAAATTTTATCGAAGAAGCTATCGGTAAAACATCATTGAAGATTCAAAGGAAAAATGGAGTAGGAGTAAGCCTATTAGTTACTGAGCCTGAAGATTTGAAATTCTTACAGATTCAAAGTACTATTCCACAAAAAGCTTATTTGGATGATCGAAAGATATATCTTGCTCAAAAATTACTATTAGCACCAAAAAACGCACTATCTGAAACGCTTCTTGGACAGCAGCTATTTGTTAGTAGGTCATCCATAAGCAATGACCTGCAATTGCTCAGTGAATGGTTTCAAGAGTATGATCTTATATTGGTCAAGAGAAAAAACTTTGGGATTTACATAGAGGGAAGCGAGATTAGCATTAGAAGTGCTTTAGCAGATCTATATCTTCAGAATCAGCAAAATGAGATTAATACTAGCAAATCAAATAACTATTTACATTCAAATGAGAAAATTCTACAAACTATGTATCCTGGTTTTGATAGCCATTTTGTGGAGGCTGCAATTGAAAGTTTGGAACAGCAAAACAATATTACCTTACAAGAAAATGCACACCTATCTTTATGGTTTGCTATCTGTACTGCAATCTACAGAATAAGGACGGGAAATAAATTATCTTTAGATAAAGATGAATTGAATAATTTATTTCTTAATCGTTATTCATTAGACACTAAGGATATGTTTAATTATTTGCAGGAGTCATACAGCTTGAAAGTATCACTTGATGAACGCTTATATTTAATAATGCTAATTGAATCATATGGAATACATCGTGATATAGACATATACCCCATTAACATTGATCAAATTAATGATGATAATTTCAAGAGTTTTCTCAATGATGTAGTGCATACTATTGAAATGATACTTGATATTGATTTTTCAAATGCCCCCGATTTATATAATCATTTCTCTTATCACCTGGCATGTGCGGTAATGCGGCTTAAGTTTGGACTCAGGATAAAAAATGTATTATTACCAGAAATAAAAATCAGTTATCCAAGCGTTATGGGTGCGACCTGGGCATGCAGTGTTCTCTTTGAAAAATATTATAATGTTAAGGTTACAGAAGATGAAATCGGTTTCTTGGCTTTGTATGTGGGTACATTTGCTTATCGTATGCATCAGTATGTTAGGGTATGTGTAGTTTGTAATTATGGAGTAGGTGTAACGGGCCTATTAAGCGAAAGCCTTAAGAGTGCAATACCTAATCTAATGATAATAGATGAATTGCCATCAGGTCAGTACAAAAAATTAAGAGCTTTAGGTCGTAATAATTGGGATATTGTAATCACAACACTTGACTTAAATGAAAAAGAACTTCCAGTAGTAAAGGTATCTACTATACTCACTGCTTATGACCTTAAAAGAATTAAACTAAAGATAAGGGAACAGATTTTTAGGGATAGCCCAGATAAGCAAATTATATCACCCATAGAAACACATCTCTTTAAAAAAGAACTAGTATTATTTGATGTGGATGCAGTGGATAAAAATGAAGCAATTAAGTTTGCTTGTGACAATTTACTAAAGAATGGCTTTGTAACAGAAAGATTTATGGAAAGTGTAATTTCCCGAGAGCGAAAAGTATCAACGGAGGTAGGAAGGGGAATTGCTATCCCTCACGGTAATCCACAGTTTGTTCGTAATCCTGCTATTTCAGTAATAAGATTTAAAAGATCAATCTTATGGGGAAATAATCAAAAGGTTAATTTATTGTTTGTTTTGGCATTACGTATGGAGTCTAAAGGAGGAGAAATAATCTCTGCAAAACGCTTTTATAAAAAACTTGCTTACTTACTTGATAATGATGAGGAATGTAAATTAATAGGAAAAATAAATGATGAGGATGAATTTTGTAAATATTTTAATGTGATGTAGAGATGGAGGGCAGTTAATGGAATTTTCTCAAATTATTAATCGAAATGCAATAGACCTTAAATATAGAGCTAAAGATAAGGATGATGTTCTTAGGCATATGGTTGAAATGCTCTATAAAGATGGCGCCATAACATCTGTTCGGGAGTTTCTTGATGATGTTTATTTACGTGAATCAGAAGGTATTACTGGTATAGGTGACAATATAGCTATTCCTCACGGAAAATCTAAGTGTGTTATTAAAAACTGCGTTGCAGTGTGTAAGCTAGTTGAACCTATAGAATGGGAAACCATTGATGATCAGCCAGTAAACCTAATAATCTTGTTTGCAGTTACAAAAGAAGGTGCAACTAATACTCATTTAAAAATGATGGCCTGTGTAGCATCTGCACTGGCAAAAGAAAAGGTTTGCAAAGGCATTAAATCTGCAACAACCCCTGATGATTTGATTGCAGCATTTAGTGTAATAGCATAAATATTTTAAGTAAAGGAGGTTTTTAAATGAAAATAGTTGGTATTACAGCCTGTACAGCAGGGATAGCACACACTTATCTAGTAAAAGAGAAGCTAATCGCTGCTGCCCAATCCTTGGGCCATGAAATTCATATTGAAACCCAAGGAAGTATTGGTGTTGAGGATAACTTAACTAAGCAGCAAATCGAAGAAGCAGATGTAGTAATCATATCAGCAGATATTGAGGTGTCTGGGCGAGAGAGATTCAATGGAAAGAAAGTTGTAGATGTACCAATGAAAGTTGCTTTAAACTCACCAAAAGGACTAATAAATAAAATAGAAGAAAAATTAAAAGAAAAATAAAGTAAAGGAGTGAAGTTTATAATGAAAAAGTTTTTAAGTGCATTTAAAAAGCACACCTTGACGGGTATTTCATATATGATTCCAGTAGTTGTTGCTGGTGGTATCTGTATAGGTATTGCACGTATTTTAGGTGGTACAACCTTTGTTGAAGGCACACTTGCTTTTATTATTAATAAAATAGGTGGTGCTGTAATTGGATACACAGTCCCTGTTATAGCAGCTGGTATTGCTTATTCAATTGCTGGTCGTCCAGGTATAGCTCCAGGTCTAGCTATTGGATTAATAGCTAATAATATTAAATCTGGATTTCTTGGCGGACTCATTGGTGGTTTTATAGTTGGTTATGTTGCTTTGCTTATTAAGCAAAAGGTTAAACTACCTAAGACAGTACAGGGGCTGATGCCTGTTCTAGTTATTCCTGTTTTAACTACTTTATCTGTGGGACTTTTATTTTATTATATAATAGGACAACCTCTTGCTGCATTCCAAGCTGTGACAACCGCATGGCTAACAAACATGCAGGGAACTTCTGCCGCATTGCTTGGTGCTATTATAGGTGCCTTCCGTGTTGATATGGGTGGACCGTTAGCACAATCTGCTGCTGCATTTGCCAATGCGTGCTTAGCTGATGGTATTCTTGGTCCAAAGGCCGCTAATATTGTTTCTGGAATGACCCCTCCACTAGGTGTTGCTCTTGCAGTTTTTCTTGCAAAGAAAAAATTCAACCGTGCTGAATATGAAGCTGCAAAGGCCGCTGTTCCTATGGGATTATGCTATATCACTGAAGGAGTATTCCCATTCCTAGCAACTGACCCAATACGTATAATTATATCATGCACAGCAGGTTCAGCAGTGTCAGGAGCAATAGTAATGGCACTTGGAGTAGAGACTCCAGTACCTCATGGAGGAATTTTTGCAGTTCCATTTATGGTAAATCCCGCTGGCTTTATTATTGGATTGGTTGTGGGAACCCTTGTAACTGCCGGTGTTCTCGTTGCAATTAAGAGAAAGCCAGCAGATGAAGAAGAAAAAGAAAAAGAACTTGATTTTGAAGTGAACTTTTAACAATTAATATAATACATAGATGAGAGGTTATTAATTAGCCTCTCATCTTATAAGAAAGGAAGAAAATATAATGCTAGTACCAATGAAAGATATTCTTGTAAAAGCACAAAAAGAACATTACGGAGTAATTGCACCTAATATTCTCAATGAGGACACAGCTAGAGTTGCTGTTGAAGCAGCTACAGAATTGAATGCTCCACTAGTTATTGATATAGGCTATCTTGTTCATCCCAACATTAATATGCTTGTTAATATTACCGCTGAGTATGCAAAAGCAGCACCAGTTCCCATTGCAATCAATCTTGATCACGGACGTCAGTTTGAACATGCAATTGGTGCATTAAGGGCGGGATACACTTCCATAATGGTGGATAGAAGCAGTTTGCCCTTTGAGGAAAATGTAAAGGAAGTTGCGGATATAGTAAGAATTGCTCATTCCATTGGTGTAAATGTAGAGGCTGAACTAGGACATGTTGGGGATGGACAGCAGTATGAAAGAGATAGAGATGCGGGGCTTACAGATCCAAGGGAAGCGGAGGAGTACATTGAACGTACTGGAATTGATTTTTTAGCAGTTGCTATTGGTACTGCTCATGGTGCTTATAAGGGTGTACCCCATCTTGATTTTGATAGGTTGAAGGAGATACGCAGTAAGGTAGACATTCCTTTAGTGCTCCATGGCGGCTCAGGATCTGGAGATGATAATTTATGCCATGCTATTCAGTGTGGAATTAGCAAAATCAATCTAGCCACTGATTTATTTGCCGCTGGTCGCCAAAATATAAAGAACGATACTCCAGCACACCATATTTATTATGAAGTAACTGCTGGCTATAAAGAAAAGCTCAAATATTATATTAAATTGTTTGGAATGGAAAATAAGGCGTAAAATCTAATTCTCACATAGATTAATATAGTAAAATTTAAATTCTGGAGGATAAAAATGAAACACATTGGGTTTATTGGGCTTGGTAATATGGGAAAAGGAGTATGTCATTGTCTTATTGAGGCTGGATATCCAGTTAGTGTCTATGATTTATCAGAGGAAGCTATGAAAAGATTTGCAGAAAAAGCATATCTAGCAACAGACACAGCTGAAGTCTTTACAAAAAGTGATATAACTTTCCTTTCTCTACCAAGCTCAGAAATAGTTGAAAAGACTTTTGAAACATTTTTTTCCTGCGGTGTTTTTGGAAAGACAGTTGTAGATTTATCTACCAGTAACCCCGTTTCAACACGTAATTTATCAAAAAGGATGAAGGCTGAAGGTGGTGTACTTATTGATGCACCACTTAGTGGAAGTCCGGAAACAGCTTGGGCTGGAGAGATGAATATTGTTATTGCAGGAGATAGTAAGATAATAAAAGATAATGAGGAAATATTTAAGAGCTTTACTAAATCTTATGAGTATGTAGGCGAAAGTGGAAATGGGCATTTGATTAAGCTGGCTAAAAACTGGGCTAGCTTGATTCAGGCAATAAACTATGCACAGATATATCCAGTAATAAGAAAGCATGGGATACCTGAGGATAAGCTATATCATATTTTCGATAATGAAGTATTAGCTAATTGGGTTTTTCATTTCTACAGTAATAAGTATGTAGAAAGAAAATATCCTATAGATTTTGCTCTGCAGCTAGGATATAAGGATATTTGTTATATGAGTGAGCTTTGCAAATCAGCAGGCTCAGAAACTTATATGCTAGATGGAGCAATGAAGCTCTGTGAGGATGCTCTAGAATATGCTAGAGAACGAGAAATTGAACCAGATATGTCTTTTGTATGTGAGCAGGTACACCACTTAGTAGAGGAAAAATGATGTACTGATTATTCTAGATTAGCAGCATAATGTAAACAGAACGATTATTGATTGTTTTGGGGATTCGTCACATTAAAAAAGCGACCTAACCTAAAGGTCGCTAATTTTTATCCTTAAAATTCTATATTTATACTATATTTTAATATAATCCTAAGAAAAATTAGGTAAATTATTATTTGATTAATCATTTAAAAAATTTTATTAAGAGGAGGGATCATAAAATGAAAGATAAACCAATTGATTCACAATTGTATATAGATTCAGTGTTAGAAAAAGTAAATGCAAGAAATGGTGAGGAACCAGAATTTCTCCAGGCTGTGAGAGAGGTATTGCCGGCATTAAAGCCTGTTTTGGATAAACATCCAGAGTACATAGAGGCTAATCTTCTTGAAAGGTTCTGTGAGCCAGAAAGACAGATAATATTTAGGGTTCCTTGGACTGATGATGAAGGCAGGCTTCAGGTAAACAGGGGCTTTAGAGTACAGTTTAACGGAGCAATAGGACCCTATAAGGGAGGACTTCGTTTTCATCCCTCCGTTAACATAGGCATAATAAAGTTTTTAGGCTTTGAGCAGATTTTAAAAAATTCACTTACAGGTCTTCCAATAGGGGGAGGTAAGGGTGGCTCAGATTTTGACCCAAGAGGCAAATCCAATGGAGAAATAATGAGATTTTGCCAAAGCTTTATGACAGAGCTTTACAGACATATTGGACCAGATGTAGATGTACCGGCAGGAGATATAGGTGTTGGTGGAAGAGAAATAGGATATCTATATGGACAGTACAGAAGAATAAGAGGAGCCTTTGAGAACGGAGTATTAACTGGTAAGGGTATATCCTATGGAGGAAGCCTTATAAGGCCTGAAGCAACAGGATTTGGAATAGTCTATTTTTGCAATGAGATGTTAAAGCATGAGGGAGACAGCTTTCAAGGAAAGACTGTAGCAATATCAGGTTTTGGCAACGTAGCCTGGGGTGTTTGCAGGAAGGTTGTGGATCTAGGAGGAAAGGTAGTGACACTATCTGGACCAGATGGATATATATATGACCCAGATGGTGTAACAGGAGAAAAAATAGACTATATGCTGAAAATGAGAACATCCACAAGAGATAGAGTACAGGATTATTCAGAAAAGTTTGGAGTTAAATTTTATCCTGGAGAAAAACCATGGGGAATTAAAGTGGACATAATAATACCAAGTGCAATACAGAATGATATACATTTAGAGCATGCTAAGCAAATAGTTGACAATGGTATTAAGTATGTGTGCGAGGGAGCAAATATGCCTTGCACTAATGAAGCTGTACGATACATGCAGGAAAATGGAGTGATTGTTGGACCAGCTAAGGCAGCAAATGCCGGAGGAGTAGCTACTTCGGCACTAGAAATGGCACAGAATAGTGCTAGAATTGCATGGACTGCAGAGGAAGTAGAAGAGAAACTACACAGAATAATGGTAGACATATACAATAATTCCGTAAAAGCTTCAGCAGAATACGGCTTTGGATATAATCTTGTTGCTGGAGCTAATATAGCTGGCTTTATTAAGGTAGCTGATGCTATGCATGCTCAAGGGAATTATTAGAAAGGAGAATATAATATGAAGCTATTTGATATAGTAGGGAAAAAAGCAATTGTTACTGGAGCAGCTCAAGGGCTTAGTAGAGGGATGGCAGAGGGGCTCATGGAAGCAGGGGTAGAGGTAACAATTCTAGACATATCACCTGCTACAGAGTCTGTAGCAGAGGAGTTTGCAAATAAGGGGTATAAATGTCATGGTATTAGAGTAAATATTGGGGATAAAGAGGCTCGAGAAAAGGCCTTCGCTAGAGCCGTTGAGATAATGGGAGGCATTGATATCTTAGTAAATGGTGCTGGGGTTCAGCGCCGTCATAAGTGTGAAGAATTCCCATTAGAGGACTGGAATTTTGTTATAGATATAAACCTTACAGCTGCCTTTGCCCTATGTCAATTAGCTGTACGAGAATTTTTGAAAAATGGTGGAGGAAAAATAGTAAATGTTGCATCAATGCTAAGTTTTTTTGGTGGATACACTGTGCCAGCCTATGCAGCTAGTAAGGGAGGAGTGGCTCAGTTTACAAAAGCATTTTCCAATGAATTAGCTGGCAAGAATATAAATATTAATGCTATTGCTCCAGGATACATGGATACAGATATGAATACTAAGTTAATAGAGGATCCAGTTAGAAATATTGAAATATTAAGCAGAATTCCTGCTGGACGATGGGGTACACCAGAGGATGTAAAGGGTGTAGTAATATTTCTTTCATCACCAGCATCAGATTATCTCAATGGTGCAGTAATACCTGTGGATGGCGGATATTTAAATAGATAATTAGGTCTTGATATAAATTCGGTATAGGAGGTATTTTATGCAGATTCTTGTATTGGAGTCAAGTACTTCATCAGCAAAAGCTATGTTATATAATGATATTAAAGGCATAAGCGAAACTATTACAGAACAATATGATCCTCAATGTGGTGATATAAGAATACAAGACCCAGAAAGAGTTTTTTTACGCACTATTGAAGCAGGTAAAAAAATAATAGGCAATAAGGATATAGATATGATTGCAATTTCAGGTACATGGCATAGTATATTTGCATGTGATAAGGATTTTAAACCTGTCACAAAATCGTATACATGGGCTCATACAGAAGCCTCATATATTGCTCAGGAATTAAGGAAGGATATTGACTTTACAAAAAGGTTTTATAACACTACCGGATGCATGGTTAATGCTATATATCCTGTATTTAAATTAATGAATTTACAAAATCAGGGCTTGAACCTTACAGATTATATTTTCATGGGACAAGGTACCTATAATTATCATCGTCTTACGGGAGAGTTTCTTCTTTCAGAAAGCATGGCATCAGGCTCAGGGCTTTTGGACATACACACAAAGGAATTATCTCAAGAGGTGTTGGAGCTTCTAGGAATCAGAAAGAAGCAGTTAGGAAGAATCACTAGCTATAGGGAGCTTAGACCTCTTTCAAAAGAAGGAGCTAATTTGCTAGGAATTAAAAGTGGAATTCCAGTTATAACAGCACATCCTGATGGAGCTTTAAATCAAATTGGGGCAGGTGCACTAAATGATGGTGTTATGACTCTATCTATAGGAACTAGTGCTGCTTTACGAATATCTACCTCTAAGCCTATTATTCCTGTCACCCCTAGCACCTGGTGCTATCTATCGCCGGTTAGCTGGCTTAGTGGTGCAGCTACCTCGGGAGCATGTAATTGCGTTGATTGGATAAAAAATAAGTTCTTCTCCTCTAGTACAACCTACAAGGAAATAGAGGAACAAAAAATTGATATGAAAAGTATACCAATATTTCTTCCATTTTTATATGGGGAGCGCTGCCCAGGGTGGAATGATGCGAGAAAAGCATCATTTTATGATGTAAATAGTGAGCATTCTAACCTTGAGCTATATTTTAGTACTCTTGAAGGGGTTATCTTTAATCTTTATCAGTGCTATGAGGTGTTATGTAAAACAGATATAGAGCCAGATAAAATAAAGCTTTCCGGAGGAATACTGAATTCAAAAATATGGACTCAAATGTGCTGTGATATCTTTGGCAGAGAAATGGAATGCTCTAAAGAAAAGCAAATGTCTTTAATGGGTGGAGTTGCACTGGCCTTAGAGCTTGGAGGTGCACTAAAGAACTTAGATCAATTTAATGGTAAAGATAGCGTGGTGATTTACCCAAACAGGGAAAGATATAAAGGTTATAAAAAAAGATATGAAAGATACAAGGAAATTTATAATTATAATTTGTAACTTGCCTTGGATTTAGAAATTGGAATAGTTTTTAGGAGCTATTTGAAGTGAATATCTTTTGATACACCGATATATTTATTTTTAAAATAAATATATCGGTGTTTTGCTGGTAGTTAGCATTTTGATAGTTGTTAGTTAATCATAAAATCTTATTCTGTCCTTATCCGTGGGGATTCCATTATATACTTTTCTCCATTCTCCTTCTTTGAATGATTCATACTGCTCAAAAGCACAAGGAAGTCCCTTTGCTGAAAGCATGTTACTACTATCCATGAGCTGAAAATGTAAATGTGGAGAAAATGAATTTCCTGAATGTCCTACTTTTCCTAAATAATCACCTCTTTTTACACTTTGTCCAACAGATACCTTAATTGATCCTTTTTGTAGATGCACTAATCCAGCATAAACATGGTCACTGAATTTCATGATTATATAGTTGCCAGCAACGGATTGTATATTATCTTTTTTTGGGTTAAAGGCATAGGCATTTTTTATAGCAACAATCAAATCCGAAAGTAAATGAGCTCTTTTCCTTTCTTTATAACCATCTTCAGCTTTCACAATTACCCCATCCAATGGGGCATATACTTCTTGCCCCCAACAGTAACACTTACTTATAGGAACACCTAGAAGAAGATATGACAACCAATGCACAGGATAACTGGGCCACCCTTTTCTTTCCCAATCTACTTGTAAAAAATCATAAGCATATCGTGTTCCTAATTGATTTGTTCCGTGGCTGGGTATCTTTTTACCCGGAGTAGTAGGGGCTAACCATTCCCCCCTTAAAGGAAACTCAACAATTACTGGTTTATTTATATCATTCATTTTACGCCCCCATAATTTTCAATAATATCGTAAGCTTTAACACTAGAATTGTGATGCCTTGTAAGATTTAGGTAATTTCCTTTGGAATAAAAATGAAAAATCTTAATTCTTATATAGATTTATTCATTACTTGATTCATAGAAAATTTTTCTAAGTTCATCAAAATATCCATCAACTCTTTCAATGATAAGCTCATAGTCTAAATCGGAGGTTTCTGAATTTCTGATATCATCTAATATTTGGTTCGTAAAGCCAATATTAGACCAAAGTATAAACTGCTTACATTTTTCCATATCCAGACCTTCCCTAAATTTTGATTCATCTATCATATCAAATATTTGATTGTAGCATGATGATTGCTTTTTGCTCTCCCTTTCTTCAAGTTCTTTATTAATCTCGTTAGAATTGGTAACAATAGAAAGTTTATTAAACTCAAAAATCCAAGGATACCTTTTTAGTAATTGAATTTGAAGAAGATATGATTGACGCAATCTATTAAAAATATCTTTTTCGTTGAAATCCAATAACTTATAGTATTTCTTATCAAGAAGGTCAGTGAAGTAGCCATATACAAAGAGAAAAAGTTCTTGCTTGCTATTTACATAATGAAACATCAGAGCTTTAGAAATTCCTGCTTCCTTTGCAATTACATTTGTTGAAGCATTATCATAACCCTTCAAAGCAAATTCTTTCAATGCTGCATTTAGAATAGCGTCACGTCTTTGAGGTTCTAAATCCAATAATTTTATAAGCATATACGATACTCCTTAATATTAAAGCAATTGTATTAACCTATTAGGTAAATAGAATTATACCTCTGTTTACCTAATAGGTCAATATGAAAACTTCATTCTAAATTCTTATTACTTAGAGGGCTTGATAAAGAACAAGCAGAAAATGCTATTTCTTCAGTTGGTTGCCTTAGATGAGGAAGTGATTTGAGAAGGTAAAATTGAAAGTAGGTGATTTTACTTAATAATCATTATAATATGAGATTATGGAATATTTTAAAATAATAAATTAACATTTGGATAAATTGTAAAATATTGCTTGACTTCAAGAAGATAAAATGATAACCTTAACATACCGAACGGTCGGTTTTAAATGAAATGTGATAATTGCGTTGATTAAATTAAATTAAAAAATTATTAGGAGGAATAGAATATGAAAATTGACTTAACTAATGTGTTTGTTGATGACACCAATAAGGCTTTAAAATTTTATACGGAGGTATTGGGTTTCTATAAGAAAGTACATATAACAGAAATAAATTGGATAACAGTTGTTTCGCCGGAAGAACCAGAGGGTACACAATTGCTACTGGAACCTAATAGTAACCCCGCTTCAATAGAATATCAAAAATCTCTTTTTGAGCAGGGGATACCTGCAGCATCCTTTGCTGTTGACGACATAGAGAAGGAGTATGAAAGATTGGCTGAGTTAGGAGTGGAATTTACTATGAAACCGTCGAAAACAATAGGATCTATTATTTCCGTATTTAAAGATACCTGTGGCAACCTCATACAGCTTCATCAAATAACTGATATTTAGTATGGATACACAGCTTCAATCATTGAAGGAAATGAAAAAGGAGGATCAGCGTGAAAAATACAAAAGAGCATATTTTGAATGTTACCTTTAAGCTTTTTCTACAAAAGAGTTTTAAGGAAGTTACTATGAAGGAGATTGTAGAAGAAACAGGGCTTTCAAAAGGTGCTCTTTATCACTATTTCACCAGTAAGGAGCAGATTTTTTTAGAGCTGGTGAATAATGTCTTTTCTTCTGTACTTGATGTTCCTTACTATCAATTTAGTAGAGAATCACTTTACAATTTTTATATTGACTATATTAACTACTATGTGGAGAATTTAAAGCAAAATAATATAGACGGAGAAGTCAGTACCCCTAGCTTTAATTATATTTCTTTAATTTTTGATGCCATAAAAGTTTTTCCGGATTTTCAGGAAAGGTTGCAGGAGTTTAAAGAGATTCAGCTAAAGAGTTGGATGAATGTCATTCACTCTGCCAGAGAAAAAGGGGAGATTGATTCTCCTATGAGTGATGAGCAAATAGCGAAAATGTTCATAAGCTCATCCAGCGGAATTGAAATAAACAATATCACTAGAGGAAGTAGAGAGGAAATCGGAAAAACTTTATTAAGTTTATGGGACGGCTTCTATGAAGAATTAAAATCATAATTTATTTAAAGTACGAAGACAAGGAGGGGTATAAGAAATGGACAATGAAAAATGTGATTTGTTTCATCTTAATGGTGTTAAAGAAAAGAAATTGAAAGTGATTGACGGATTCACGATTAAATATCATGTAATGGAACCACTCCTTGGTCTAAAGGCAAGAGGGTAAATGGTCACCCAGAAGGCTATTGGGAATGGTATCCACTGGATGGCACCATTAAACGTTTAGGCTTTTTTAGAAAGGGTGAACCCATAGGTGAGTGGGTTACCTACGATAAAAAAGGAGCAAAGCATAAGATAACCCAAAGAGGAATTTGAAAGGAGCACAATAACATGAATTATGGCCCGAACCCTAATAGTATTTATCCAAATGAGAAAATAAAAAGCATATGCTACATAAAAAATGTAATTACTAGGCCTAATATAATTGTTGGTGAGTACACATATTATGATGATATAAATGGTCCAGAAGGATTTGAAAAGCAGGTTACACACCACTATGAGTTCTTAGGTGACAAGCTCATTATTGGTAAGTTTTGTGCAATAGCAAAGGGAATAGAATTTATAATGAATGGAGCAAACCATAGAATGGGAAGCATAACTACCTATCCTTTTAATATCATGGGAAATGGTTGGGAGAAATCCACTCCTTCCTTAGAAGATTTACCATTTAAAGGTGATACAGTGATCGGCAATGATGTCTGGATTGGACAAAATGTCACTGTTATGCCTGGAGTACATGTGGGGGATGGTGCGATTATTGCTGCAAATTCTCTTGTGGCAAGTGATATACCAGCTTATCACATAGCAGGTGGTAATCCATGCAGAAGAATAAGAAAAAGATTTGATGATGAATTAATAAATTATCTTTTAGACTTAAAATGGTGGGATTGGACTGCTAAGAAAATATTTGATAATCTTGATATCCTATGCAGTGGAGATTTAACAAAAATCAAGGAAATTGTAAAATGATAAATTCCAGTTTGAAAAAGAGTAGTGATTTTAACTACTTAGATAATAGGACATAAGAAATGTATAAGAAATATAATGTTTAAATCCATAGTTAGGTGTAGCTCTCTACTTAAGAAGTAGAAAGCTACACCTTTATAATTTTATCTATCCAAGCCTTGCTTCTTAAGCTTTATATAATACCATATGCCTGTGATATCCGCTAGAAGCCAGCCAATAGGAACTGAAAGCCAAATTCCCGTTACTCCTATAAAAGGAACTGCTGATAATAAGTATGCAAGAATAACTCTAGTTCCAAGAGAAATAACCGTTAAAACAACTGACATTCCTGGTTTATTAATTGCCCGATAAAAACCATAAAGTAAAAATAAAAGTCCTATGCCAATATAGAAGAAGCCTTCTATTCTTAAATAGCTCACACCTATATCAATAATTTCCTTTTCCCATGGATGAATAAAAATTTCCATGAGTGGCTTTGCAAAGACCCATACTACAGTGGTAACCATTATGCAGAATATAGATGCACACAGTATAGCACTATGAATGCCTTTCTGTATTCTATCATTCTTTCCTGCACCGTAATTTTGAGCTGTGTATGTAGAGAAGGCATTGCCAAAATCCTGAACAGGCATATATGCAAAGGAATCTATTTTAACTGCTGCTGCAAATGCTGCCATCACCACAGTTCCAAAGCTGTTGATTAGGCCCTGCACCATTAATATACCAAAATTCATCACAGATTGTTGAATACAGGTAAGAAAGGAAAGAGAACTTATTTCTTTTAAGATTTCACCATTCCATTGCATATGACGCTTTTCAATTCTTAAACTTTTAAAACGCAGCAGGGTATAAATCATAATACCAAGTCCAGATACAAATTGGGAAAAAACAGTGGCAATGGCTGCTCCCGTTACTCCCCACTGAAATATTAATACAAATACTAAGTCCAATATTACATTCAAAACAGCGGACACTCCTAAAAAGGCTAAGGGTGTAACAGAATTTCCAACTGCCCGGAGTAGATTGGCAAAATAATTGTAAAGAAATGTGGCTGATATTCCAGTAAAAATCACCCATAAATAGTCTTTCATAAGAGGAACAATGTCTGAGGGCACCCTAAGTATCCTAATAATAGTATCAAGGCCGATAAAAACAGCCAGATTCAAAACTATAGTAACTACAGCAATTAAAATAAAGGATATAAAGATACTGCTTTTTAAATGTTCATAATCCTTTTTTCCATATTGAATTGAAAATGCTGCACCACTTCCCATTGAAAGACCCAAGAGAATGGATGTCAGGAAAACCATCAGTGTATAAGAGGAACCTACAGCGGCAAGAGCTTCCGGTCCAAGAAATCGTCCTACAATCCATGTATCTGCTACATTGTATAGTTGTTGTAAAAGATTCCCTAACATTAAGGGAAAGGCAAACCGCAAGAGGTTTCCTGTAATATTTCCAGTGGTTAAATCTCTCTGCATTTAGTCTTCTCCTTTAAATTTCATAAAGAAAGTAAAATTTATCATTATGAAACAAAGATTATCAAATATATTTCTAATTGTCAAACTAGAGGTTACTATATGATAAGATAAACTTTTATGTTATAATGACACCAATAAGCATGGTAAAAGGAGAGAAGAGAAGTGTACTTAGATTCTTTGGATATTCTAGATCAAAAAATACTATTATTGCTAATTAAAAATGCTCGCTGTTCCTATTCTGAAATTGGTGATAAAGTAGGGCTTTCAAGAGTGGCAGTAAAAACTCGAATTGATGCTTTAGAAAAAAAGGGAGTTATCGAGGAGTACACTACCATAATTAATCCTCAAAAAATTAGTGGAGCTGTATCTTGTTATTTTGAAATAGAAACGGATCCTCAAAAATTGCAAGAGGTAATTGATATACTTTATAAAAATGATACGGTTACGCAAATTTATCGCATGACTGGAAGCAGCAGCCTTCACGTTCATGCTGTTGCTTCTTCCCAAGGAAATCTAGAAAATTTTATGGAAAAGGTAATAGATTCTTTACCTGGTGTCCTACGTGTTAATTCTCACGTCATTCTTTCTCGCATTAAGGACGTAAAGGGATTACGCCTTTGATACTCCCAAATATAAATAGTGTAGTACCATTAGAAAAATACCTGTAAAGCAACGCTAGATTTAATAGCGTTGACTTACAGGTATTACAAATTAAGCAATCAAAGTATATTCTTTTCTATGATACTTCATTGGTTTTGGGAGGAAGCCCTTCAAAAAGCTTCTTTGTGGTATTGAATGCCACAAGGAAGAAAATGGATATAATAAAGGATATGATGATACAGATTAATGCTAGAAGTTGTGACATGAAAGCAATATAGCTCACAAGCTTAAAAATGGCCATTATATTCCAGATGTTTCTTAGTTTTTCCCCATTCAGCTTAGTGCCACGGACACTTTCAATATCTCTAACTCCAGTAACTATAACATAAGAAATATACAGGGAGATAATGGTACTGATAATGCCTAAAAGTATAGATATAAATCCCAAACCAGAAGAAGCACCAAGTAAATCCAAAACATATAGTATTGCAGAATAGACGCTCATGCCTACCGCCCAGGGACGAGCCTTTAAGAAAATACTGCTTTCAGAGGCAACTTCATCTAAGCCCTTTATGAGAATGATATACCCCACAAAGTCTGGTAGCAAGCCTATGGTGGAGGTATTAATATTTAAATTAAAATCTAAGAAAATTAATAGAAAGCCTATAAAAATATTTTTCATTTACTGAACACACCTTTCTTTGCATATCTCTTACCATAATATACTACCGCTGCACCACCGATAATTTTGGCTATACCATAGATAACAGACAGCCATAGGACATTTAATGGCGCATTGACAACTCCACTTACTTCAATTACATCTCCAGCATTTCCCACAAAGCTTGTCATTGTTCCCCAGATAGCACGAACCATAATAATCTGGATAAAATCCAATAATCCCCATACAATAAGACCATAGCCGAGGAAATATCCTTTTGACTTGAATAGCTGTAGAAGTTGATTAAAGAAATCATGCATTGAGCCTTCATCTGGTTTTGGAGCTACTGGCTGTTCCTCCTGATCCTTAAGAAGATAATCTATTGAAACATGAAATATTTCGCTAATACGAATTACCTTTTCCGTTTCTGGCATGGTTTCATCTCTCTCCCATTTAGATACAGCTTGTCTTGACACCTCAAGAATTTCAGCCAACTTGTCCTGTGATAAGCCTTCCTTTAGCCTTAGTTGTTGTAGTTTTTTACCAAAGGTCATAATATTAATCTCCTTTATGTTTTTTACTTTTAGCATATACATGAGTATGGTTGCCTTCAAGCAACTGAACACGGAATATCCGCAACTTGAAGTTTCCTTTGAAAAATTGCACCAAATTATTAAAGGATATATCTATAGTTTAATAATATATTTACAATTTTTCAACGATTCAATTTTAGCATAGAATATCTAAGGCTATATGATATCTTGTATCAAGATACATAACACTTTTATATAATAATAATAGTAAAAATATAATTGGAGAAAACATGAATAAAAATGAAAAGTATATAATTCAATCCCTTGAATTGCATTTGTTTTTTGCAAGGATAATGAAAGAACATTCTATTTTTTTAGAGGCTGGATTTACACCAAGGAATGCTGATTTTGCTAGGCAGGCTGATGTTTTTAAGCTGCAGTTTGAAACGATTTTGCATAATGCAGTGATATTAAGTAATGGTATAGTAAGCAATAATGTCTTAGCCTCCGGAGAGGTTATAACTGAGTTTACCCTAGAAACAGAAAGAAAAACTGAAGATCTTACAGGGATTAATATCAATCAGAATATAACAATGATGGAAGCTAATCTTCTTGGAAGTAATAATCCTAGGATTACTCCAGAACTAGCCAGTAATGTAAATGAATTAAATTACTTTGCAAAAATTAGCGTGGAGAATTTGATTCAATTTAAGGAAAGATTATTAAGTGATGTTTTAGACTGTAAAATGTTTACTGTAAACTATCCTCTTCTTATTGATCATATATTAAGAGAAGCAAAATTATACCATGACTTTTTAATTTGTTTAGAAAATGGTAAGGATTTAGATACAACAGACTTTAAGGAAATGGAATTATTTTGGGATCAAATAATGATGGAACATGCATTATTCATTAGAGGGCTATTAGATCCAACTGAAGGAGAGCTTATTAATACTGCAAATGATTTCGCTGGTGATTATGGACGATTAATAGAAAAAACAAGAGAAGCCAATGATTACACAATTATGAGTATATCAAAAGATACTTTGAAGGAGACTATTAAGTATCAAAACTTTAAAACAGCAGGAACTCAGGGGATAACAGAGTGCAATATTAAATCTATAATAGTACCGCTATTAGCAGATCATGTTTTAAGAGAATCAAATCATTTTATACGAATACTAAAAAATTACATTAATTAATAAAGTTTATGATAATCAAAGAAATAATAGAAATGAATTTTCACATATAAAAGAATTAACCGTAAGTTCTTTCTTTATTATTGTCACTTTTCAATAAATAACAGAGGAGATAAGAGCACTCCTCTGTTATTTATTGAAAATAATTTCATGTTTCTATACCAAGCTTACATTCCTATTGGTGATAATTATTTATTATTATAATACAACCTAACATGAAGTGTCCTCACCAGATCTCCATTTATCTATAGTTAGTTTTATAAATGAATCTAGTCCTGTGTTATGAATATCTATAGATTTCTTAATTCTTATGCAGCCTTTTCCATAATCAAATCCAGATAGTAGCATACTAGCATTTTCAATTTTTTCTATTGTTCCTACATATAAACTTACGTAAGATTTTTGAGCATTTAAAGCAAACAAGCTAGAGCTTTCATTGCCATAGCTCAGCATTTTGTATTGGATACTTTCCTCAAAATCAGGACCATACTCTAAAATGATTTTTCTTACCTCCATTAATTTTTCTTTTCTCCAATCATCTTCAAGCAATTGAAAGTATTCTTTAGGATTATTTGCCTCGTACTGCATTTTGATGCCTCCTTTAATCAAGTTAGGATTTACATTAAAAAGAAATATTCATTAAGTACTATAAACTATTATAATGAATTCTCCCATTAAATCTACATACTAACTACATAATTTCATGATAGACTCTAAATAATAGTTATTAGATAATATAAAATGTTAGTTAAATTAATATTTAACTTAATTTACAGTGATTAATAACCTAAAGGCAGTTAATTATTCATAATACAATATCAAAGGAGGACTATCATGAAAAAAACAACTAAATATATCATTGGAGGTATCTTGATTATTGCTGTTGCAGTGATAAGTTGGCTTTTGTTAGATAATAACGGCAGCAGTAATAAAAAAGACAATGGCATTAACAGCCATATGGAAAATGTCCAGGATCCTAATCTACAAAACTATCTAAAAGAACAAGATGCAATAATGGATAGTATGATGAAGGATATGGAGAACATACCTAAGACAGGTGATACTGCATTGGATTTTTTATATGGTATGATTCCTCATCATGAATCAGCTATAGCCATGTCTGAAAGTCTTTTAGAGTATGGAGGAGAGAATACTGAAATTAAGCAGATTGCTGAAAATATAATTAAAGATCAAGCAATTGAAAATGAAGATATGAAAAAAATGATAAAGGAATTAGAAGAAAATCCTCAAGTTGACGAAGCAAAGGAAAATGCATATCTAGAGGACTATAATAAGATGCTTCAAGAGCCTATGTCTCATGATATGAGTACACCCAAATCAGTAGATGAAGCCTATACTGAAGGTATGATTATGCATCATGAGATGGCAGTGGATATGTCAGAAACAATACTAAAGCATACGGAAAATGAAATGATTAAAAAAATGGCACAGGATATAATAGAAAAGCAGAATAAAGAAATAACAGAGATGAAAATATTACTTGAGAGCATGAAGTAGTGGGGTAAATCACGAACTTAAAGTATAAAAAGTATGATTTTTATAACAATACCATTTATTATAGAATCATATGCAAAAGAAGCAGCTATAGAAATTTTACTTCTATGCTGCTTCTTTCTTAATTAATAAGATAATAATTAGCTACATATCATATGAAAAAAATTTTTAGATGACCTTTGTAATACGACATAAAACAACAGAAGCTTATCAAAAAAATGTATTTAACTGGATAATACATGGAAATTGTGTAAACGATTGATTAACATGTTGAAATATGTATTGCTAATCAATTAAATATAGGTCATATTATAATTAAGAATATACTAATCATTGGAGCTAAAATCATAATTTACCTTTCAATAATTATTAACTAAGAGGAGTGATAAACATATGGATTTTAAATTAACTGAGAAGCAAGAAGCTCTCAGAAAATCAATAAGAGATTTTGCAGAGGCTGAGCTTAAGCCTATTGCTTTTCAATTGGATGAACGGAGCATGTTTCCGGAGGAAATAGTTAAAAAGATAGGAGAAAATAAGTGGATGGGTCTGCCATACTCTGAGGAATATGGTGGAACTGCCCAGGGAATGTTAAGCTATGCAATTGCTGTTGAGGAATTATCCCGTGTAGATGGCGGAACTGGTGTTACATTATCCGCTCATACATCTCTTGGAGCATGGCCTATCGATGCCTTTGGAACTCCAGAGCAGAAGAAAAAATATCTTGTTCCTCTTGCTAAGGGAGAAAAAATTGGTGCTTACGGCTTAACAGAAGAAAATGCCGGCTCAGATGCTGGTGGTACAGAAACTACAGCAGTAAAAGATGGTGATTATTACATCTTAAATGGTAAGAAAATATTTATTACCAATGCTCCTTATGCTGATATATATGTGGTTTTCGCGGTTACAACACCAGGTATTGGCACCCATGGAATTAGTGCCTTTATAGTTGAGAAGGGAATGGAGGGCTTCACCTTTGGAACTCATTACAATAAAATGGGAATCCGCTCTTCCGCAACTGCAGAGCTAATATTTAATAATGTAAGAGTTCCTGCAGAAAACCTCTTGGGTAAAGAAGGAGAAGGCTTTAAAATTGCAATGAAAACCTTAGATGGGGGTCGTATTGGTATTGCTTCCCAAGCTCTTGGTATTGCTCAAGGTGCTTATGAGGAAGCGCTTCAGTATTCAAAGGATAGAATTCAATTTGGAAAGCCAATAGCTAGACTTCAGGTTATAGCCTTTAAATTAGCTGATATGGCTACTAAAATAAGAGCCGCAAGGCTTATGGTATACAGTGCTGCTGAGAAAAAGGACAGTGGAGAGCCCTATGGAGTAGAAGCAGCTATGGCAAAATTATATGCCTCTGATGTATCAAAGGAAGTAGTTGATGAGGCTGTTCAAATCTTTGGTGGATCAGGCTTTATAAAGGGTATACCTGTAGAGCGTTTTTATAGAGATTCAAAGATAACAATGATTTATGAAGGAACAAATGAGATACAGAGACTTGTTATAGCCGGAAGTATTATAGGCCGTTTAGATTCAGATAAAAAGAAGACTAACACACCATCGGCTAAGCCTGCAAAGCGTCTGCCAACAACAGGTGATCGTAAGCAAATTGTTATTAAGGACGGAACTCCAGAAGAAAAGGTTGCAAAGCTCCTTGAATATATACCTGCCAAGGATTTAAAGGGAGTGGCAGGAGAATTACTTGGTTCTATTAAGGATGCAAAAAGCCTTGTTGCCTTTGGATTAGGCTTAAATAAGTTAGAAGATGTTCCTATGATTGAAGATCTGGCTAAATTAATGGGAGCAGTGATGTCCTGTACTAGACCTATTTCAGAGGAACGCCAATGGATGGATTTAACTAGATATGTTGGTGTATCTGGTCAAAAATATACTGGAGATATCTATCTTGGAATTGGTGTATCTGGTCAAATTCAGCATGTACTTGGAATTAAGTCTGTAAAGACCATTATTGCTATCAATAATGATGAAAAGGCACCTATCTTTGAAAATGCTGATTATGGTATTGTAGGTGACTTGTATGAAATTGTTCCAGCTCTCATAAAGGCATTATCCTAAAATTAGAGATAAGAGAGAAACTTTGTGAATTAGGGACAAGCTTTATGATGGAAAATAGTATTTATTAGTGTAAATAATGCTTATAAGTTCAGTCATGTGAAAGAATCCTCGATTTTAATCGGGGATTCTTTTATTAAATAAGCATGTATAGTGTTAATGAGAATTAAAATAGGTTGCTTGCTTAGTTTACATTGCGCTGCCTTTACCTTTTATATCAAAGCTTAGTCCCAATACTACTAATATCTTGGCTAGGTTGGTACCGTTTTTAAGTCCTATAATGATGATTTGGATGATACAAATGATAATTAAAAAATAGTTTCTATTACTGGAAGTCTTTAAAAAGACTCCTTTTTTTTGTGAAAAATTCTGCAGTATATGTAAATGGAATAGCATTAGTACAATTACTGGTTAAAGCGATTAATTCTTGTATTAACTCCTTTTATTAAAGAATAGACAATAATATATAAAGAAATATATGGATAAATATGATATTTATGTTATAATTGACTTGGAATTGTGTTAGATAAATAACAAACAATATTTTATTTTTTGCGTTTTTTAGCATTTATTGGTTTTATAATTACTAAATGCTTGAATATAATTAATTAAATATTTAATGACAATATAAAGGGGGATATGTAATGAAAAGATTTTTGTCAGCAATTCTATGTGGTTGTTTGATGATAAGTTTCACGGCCTGTGGAGCTAAAACAGTTACATTAACAGGGGTAGGTAAAGGTATAGGGGGAGAAATAAAGGTTGAGGTTAAAAAACAAGGTGACAAGATTATTTCAGTAAATATTTTAGAGCATAAAGAAACCAAGGGCATATCAGACCCTGCATTGAAAGAAATACCAGCAGCTATAGTAAAGGGTAATTCAACGGAGGTGGATGTGATTTCTGGAGCTACAGTAACCAGTAATGCAATAATAGCAGCTGTAAATAATGCTTTAGATCCAGAAAAGTATCCAGCGTCCACTGACAGTGCTAAAGGAAATGATTCCATCACCGCAGCTAAGGTATATCAAGGCTTTGGTATAACAAATGTTCCTCGTATTGGCCCAGGAAAGGATAATACTGATATACCGGTATATAGTTTAAATGAAGTATTTGCCAGTGTCCTCTTTGATGGAGAAGGTAAAATCATTTCTTTATATGTTGATCAATTAGAGGTAGCAACTCCTAATTATGATGGAGAGGGTATGCCTCACTTTAGTGGTTTCCCAGGTCAAGGTGGCTATAATAATGATGAAAATCATGATGAAAAGATAGATGGTAAAACTCCTGATACTGAAGAAAACTTTAAGAAAGAAGTAGAGGGATGGGTTAGTAAGAGAGACCGTGGTGATAAGTATGTTGTAGGTATTGGAACATGGAGTTCACAAATGGATGCCTTCCAAAAATTATTTGTTGGTATGACTGTTGAAGAGGTAGAAAAATGGTTTGAAAAATACACCTCTGATGTTAACGGAAGACCTTTAAAGGCTGATTCAAAGGAAGAAAAGGATAAGGCTAAATATAATGCTTTAAATGAGGATGAAAAGAAAAAGCTTGCAGATGTAACTTCTGGGGCAACTATGAGTCTAAAGGATCCCCATGGTGATATAGTAGGTGCAATAAAAAAAGCTTATGAAAACCGTATTGGATTAGATATTAAAGAAGCATCCAATCAAGGCCTTGGCTTAAACTTTGTTCCTCGTGTTGGACCAGGTAAGGATAATACAGATACACCAGTTTATAGCATAAACCAGGTCTTTGCCAATACTTTATTTGATAAAGATGGAAAGATTTTGGCTATCTACGTAGATCAATTAGAATTTGCTACTCCTAACTACGATGGAGAGGGAATGCCTCATTTAAGCGGTTTCCCAGGTCAAGGTGGCTACAATAATGATGAAAATCATGATGAGAAGATAGACGGTAAAACTCCTGGTACTGAAGAGAACTTTAAGGCTGAAGTTGGTGGATGGATTACTAAAAGAGATAGAGGAGACAAATATATTATAGGCTCAAGCACTTGGAGTGCACAAATGGATGTATTCCAGAAATTATTTATAGGTAAAACTGTAGATGAGGTAGAGGAATGGTTTAAAAAGAATACTTCAGATATAAATGGTAGACCTTTAAAGGCAGATTCTAAAGAGGCTAAGGATATGGAAAAATATAATGTCTTAAGCAGGGAAGAGCAAGAAAAGTTAGCGGATATAACCTCTGGTGCGACAATGAGTCTTAATGATCCTCATGGTAATATTATTGCTGCTATAAAGGACTCCTTTAAAAGTTCTATTCAAATAAATCTTACAGTAAAATAAAATAAAAATGCGTACAGTGATATATTCGCTGTACGATTTTTTTTACAATCTTTTCAAAAAGTTAATTTTTCTTTTAGTATTGTTATATTGACATATATAATAATGTGGAATATTATGTAAATACATTTTCTAAAATTATACAGGAGGTGTCAGATGACTTTTATTGTAAAACCACTAACTCCGGAATTAGCTATAGTTTTCACGGAATATCTAGAGAAATTAGATTTTTCTCATGCAAATCACTGGTCAACTTGTTTTTGTAGATTTTATCACTGTAACTGTTCCAGTGAAAATTGGATGAAGAGGTCAGGGAAGGAAAATCGCTTAGAAGCCATTGAAGAGATAAAGGCAGGCAATATGAAGGGATATCTAGCCTTTGATGGACATAAATGTATTGGGTGGTGTAATGCAAATAATGTTCAGGAATATTCAAGACTGGAAGATGACTTAAAGCCATATATAAAGGAAGGAAAAGTTGGCTGTATAATTTGCTTTGTGATAGACCCAGAATATAGGGAACAGGGAGTTGCAAGACTTTTGCTAAAAGAAGCTGTGGAAGGTTTTAAAAGTCAGGGCTTCAATGGAGTGATAGCTCTTCCTGTAGATATTAAGAATATACTGGAAAAACGTTATAGAGGCACCCTTAATATGTATAAGGAATTGGGTTTTAAAGAATTAGATAAAGATGATGATGTAAGTGTTATGTGGCTTACAATATAATAAGTGGATCCATACTTTAAAAAAGAGCTGTATAGTTAAAGCGCCCTAAGAGATTACTCTATGGGCGCTTTATAATTGTTAAATTGAAGTCTCACTTACCGTCTTTACATCTACTTCTTCTCTAGGGACTTCCTTATCACAGTGAGGGCAGTAATACGTAAGATTAACGCTGTGGTTACAAGAGGTGTGAACCAACTCCTTATAACATTTATTTAAATGCTTCTCTCCCCACAAAATGATGCTGTTAAACACATCCTCTAAATCCTTTCCGCTCTCAGTTAAAAGATATTTATACCTAGGGGGATGATTCTGATAGAGAACTGGTGTAATAAGACCATCCTCTTCCAGAGTCTTTAACCTGTTAGAAAGAAGGTTACTGGGGATTCCACCTAGATTATTAAGTAATATTTTATAAGTATCCTGCCCTCTAGATAGATGTCTAAGTATGAGTAGTGTCCATCTGTCACCAATGATATTTAGACTTTGTGCTATATTGCAGGGCAGATCATATAGATTTTTCATGAAAAGACTCCTTTTATTTCATATATTACCGTGCTTTAAACATAAGATTTCTAATTTGTAGACTCTAGAGTTTGAGTTATAACATTTTCCATAATATCCTTTGTTAGCATTCCTGGGGCATATCCATGGATATTCCCTTCCTTATCAATGAGGAAGGTGGTTGGAAGTGATTGAATATTATACTCGCCAAAAATATCTCCTGTTTCATCGAAAACCACTGGGAAGGTAATATTATTATTCTCTAAAAAGTCTATAACTCCTGCTTTATCCACTTCTCTAGTGTTTCTGTTATATTGCGTTTTAGGATTAGCTACACCTAAAAATATAACTTCATCGTTGTTATTATTATATTTCTTGTAAAGTGATTCAATATCAGGCATTTCTTCTTTACATGGAGGACACCAGGTAGCCCAGAAGTTTAAAAAGACAACCTTTCCCTTGTAATCAGATAGGGTATGCTCTTTTCCATACTGATCAACGAGTGTAAAGTCTATTGCTGGTATTGGTGCTGACTCTCCCTTTTTATCTTGAGAGGTGCTACCACTATTCTCATTAGGAGTTTCTGGCTTATCATTTATAGGTTCCTGCTGCTGATTATTTTGTGTAACGGTATTTCCTACAAAGGTATTTAGATATCCGGATATTCCATTCATCCATCCTGTAAATGTCATAACACCCATAATAATAAGAATTACTCCTCCTACCTTTACTGTATACTTTATAAGCTTTTTATTCTTTCTTAAAAAGTTTAAAGCCTGGGTAGTAAATAGACCAAGAAGGAGGAAAGGAATAATAAAGCCTAGTGAATATAAGAGCACTAACGAATTTCCCACAAGTGAGTTGTTAGCACTAGATGCCAGAATTAATACGGAAGAAAGAGCAGGGCCAACACAAGGAGTCCAAGCAAAGCTGAAGGTAAAACCCATAAAAAATGCAATTATTGGATTTGCCTTATATTTATTTAAGTTCAAATGGAACTTTCTTTCTCGATTAAGAATATTAAAGTCAAAGACACCAAGCTGAAACAAACCAAGTACAATAATAAGTATTCCTGCCACTCTAGTAAATATCAGCTGCTTACTCTGGAAAAATGATCCTAAAGCTGTAAAGGACATTCCTAAGATAAAGAATGCAAAGGATATACCTAATACAAAAAACACTGTATGGAAGAACACCTTTCGTCTACTAAACATAGGGCCTCCACCCGCACTATTATCCTCTGTATTACCAGCTAAGTAGCTCATATACACAGGTATCAGGGGTATGATGCAAGGGGAAAAGAAGGATATGACACCTTCAAGGAAAACAAGAACAAAGCTTATACTATTAGTTGATATCAAAGATTCAAACATATATTTTCTCCTAATTCTATTAAGGTTTTATAGTTATTTTATATAATACAGTAGTAACTTTAAAAAATCAAGTGAATATATAAAGTAAAGTTAGTTAAGTGGTAATAATACATATAATTTTGTTTTCATAATTATTAAAGGCTTTCATAGTATATTGTTATAACTTATAATAATATAGGTAGTATATTACATTTAAGAAATGGTGAAAAAATGAGAAAATTAATTGGGAATAAAAAGTTTTATAAAATGGTCTTAGCAGTAGCGGTGCCTATAATGATACAGAATGGTATAACAAACTTTGTAAACCTTCTAGATAATATAATGGTAGGGCAGATAGGAACAGAATCAATGTCAGCAGTTGCTATAATTAATCAGCTTTTTTTTGTTTTTAATATCTGCATTTTTGGAGCAATCTCTGGTGCGAGTATTTTTGGAGCACAATTTTATGGTAAAAAAGATTATAGGGGTATGAGAGATACCTTTCGCTTTAAAATTATAGCCTGTTTACTTATGAGTACCCTAGGTATTTTTATTTTTAACTTTTTTGGATCAAATCTTATATCTGCATTCCTTCATGAGGGTGGAAATTCTTTTGAAATACTTAAGACCTTAGAGGAAGGGAATAAGTATCTTGCTATAATGATGGTAGGAACCATACCCTTTGCCATAGGTCAAGCTTATTCCAGCACCCTTAGAGAAATGGGACAAACTCTTCTTCCTATGTTTTCAAGTATTGCGGCAGTACTTGTTAATTTAGTATTTAATTATATTTTAATTTTTGGAAAGTTTGGCTTACCTGCTTTTGGTGTAGAAGGGGCAGCTATAGCAACAGTACTAGCAAGGTTTATAGAATGTGGAATTATTATTTTATGGACACATAAAAACAAAGTGGATATACCTTTTATAATAGATGCTTATAAAAACTTCCATATCCCTATTAAGCTTATTAAAAATATTGCTATTAAGGGCTCACCACTTATGATAAATGAGGCTTTGTGGTCTGGGGGAATGGCAGTTATGGTAAGCTGCTATTCAGTGAGAGGTTTGCAGGTAATTGCAGGAATTAACATATCCAATGTAATTAGTAATGTTTTTAATATTGTATTTATTGCTATGGGAAGTTCAATTTCAATAATAGTAGGACAGCTCCTTGGAGCAGGAAAAATGGAGGAGGCTAGGGATACAGATGCAAAGCTTATATTTTTTTCAGTAATTAGCTGTGTTGCTGCTGGCTTTATTATGGCATTGTTGGCTCCAATATTTCCTCGTATCTACAATACAAGCTTTGAAGTTCGTGCTTTAGCAACAAAATTTATATTAATTTCAGGCTTATGTATGCCTATGTATGCTTTCATGCATGCTACTTATTTTACCTTAAGATCTGGAGGGAAAACTATTATAACATTTCTATTCGACAGTGTTTTTTTATGGGTTGTTAGTATTCCTTTAGCTTATTTACTCACTAGACATACGGGATTGAATATCATTCCGATTTACTTCCTTTGCCAGATAGTTGAAATTATAAAATGTATAATAGGATATATTTTAGTTAATAAGGGTGTATGGCTAAATAATATTGTTGCAAATAATGCTCTAGAATAATTTAATAGGTCTTCTCATATACATTAAGACAGCTAAAGAGTATAAAATCAGAAAAACTCTTTGCTGTCTTTTGATTTTTAAAGACTGTGAAAGATTGGTATAATATAATTTATAGAAGTATATTTTGAGAGGAATGCGAATGTGAAAGAAAGAAAAGCAAGTATTGTTTTAAAAGTTATTATTGCACTTATATTTATAGTATCTATTGGCTCCTATTATCTTGTAGCTATAAATGGTGAACCTCTTAATATGAATAATTCAATAACAGGGGTTGATATGATTAAAATTCCTGAGGGTCTTCAAGAAATATCAGGTTATTTATCCCTGATAAGTATTGTGATTCCCAATATTAAGATTATTCTGCAGGAGAGTTTTGAATTTATGAGTAAAGCTCTTATAGGAATAATTGCTATATCGGTTGTAGCTTCTCTTCTAACTGTGCTATTAAGAAAAAAGCTAGGTTTTATTGCTTCTTTGGCTGGAGTGTCTATTAACTTTGCTTTGGCAGGCTCTATATTTATCAAGCTTTTCAATGCTGCAATCACCATTAAAGATTCCCTAGAAGCTTCCCTGGGAAGTATCATGGATTTTGTACAAAGCTATTTACCTGGATTGAATGTCAGTGGAAGTATTCAGGTAAATCTAAAGGATGTTATAGGAATAGGAATAATTCTTTGGCTTAGCGCTCAGGTATTGATTATAATATTATCAATTATTGGTTTAGTTATAAAAAGTAAGGATGTTGAAGCTTAAGCTATTATCATATATGGATACTAATAATTTTTAATAATTTAGAAAGCTTTATAATAATATATAAAAATCTTCATATTATCTATACATCTAACTGATATAATACATGCTATCCAAAAATAGTCCGTAACAAAATAACATATGAGGTGATTTTGGATGAATAAAATATTGATAATTGAAGATGAGGAAAATGTTTCTCATATTATAAAGGCTTATCTAGAGAAAGAAGGCTATGGAGTTACCTGCTGTAATACTGGCCTTGAAGGTCTTAGAACTTTTATGGAGGGGAGCTTTCAGCTTATTATTCTCGATTTAATGCTTCCGGATATTAGTGGTGAAGAGGTTTGCAGGAGAATAAGAGAAAAGTCTAATGAAAATAACTCAGAATTTATGGTGTATATATTTATGCTCACCGCTAAGGGAAGTATAAATGATAGAATATCAGGATATGACCTTGGTGCAGATGAGTATCTTGTTAAGCCCTTTAGTCCTAGAGAACTTACTGCCAGAGTTAATGCTCTTTTTAGACGAATGAATAAAGAAGGAGATGCTAAAACTCTGGGCTTTGATGATGGGAGCCTGAGGGTAGATTATCATAAGAGGAGTGTAACTCTAAAGGGGCTGGAAATACCCTTTACCCCTAATGAATTTGATATATTGTATACGCTTATAGCTGCTAAAGGAAGAGTATTATCTAGGGATCAGCTTATTAATATGGTTTTTGGGATAGATTTTGAGGGCTATGACAGAACAGTAGACGTACATATAAAAAATATAAGAAAGAAGATTGAAGAGGATACAAGGAATCCTAAATATATCGTTACTGTAACAAAGGTTGGTTATAAGTTTGGTGGTGATAAATAATGCTAAGCATTAGAAAAGGTTTAAGTGCTCTGTTGTTAATTTGTTCATTATCAGCAATATTACTTATCACAATCTTTGTAAATATAACTATTAATAAAAAATTTCATGAATATATGATAAATACTCAAAATAAAAAATACGAGAGAATAGTTAGCTATTTTCAAGAAATATACAAAAGAGAAGGAAGCTTTAAAGAGAACTCAGGAATAGAGCTTATCCATGAGGCTTATATGGATAATTATTGTCTAACATTAAAGGATAGTAATAAAAATTACATATGGGGAATGGATCCTCAGGATATTAAAAGCAGGCTACATTTACAAAACATGCCTAAGGGTGATGGAGGGATTTATAATTCTAAAACCTTTGAAATAAAAGTAAATGATGAAATAGTAGGCTTTGTAGATATTGGTCAATATTATCCAGTTCTTTTTTCTCAGGAGGATATGAGTTTTCAAAGGAGTATAAATGAGAGCATAATAGCCAGCGGTTTGGTAGCTTTACTTATGGTCATAGCTATTAGCCTATACTTTTCTAAAAAATTTTCTGAACCTATTAGAGATGTAGCAAATATGTCCGTGGAGCTGTCAAAGGGTGATTTTAAAAGACAATCGGATACAATAAGCAGCATAGTAGAGCTGGAAAAGCTAAGAGATAGCGTAAATGTTCTAGCTAATAAGCTAAAGTACCAGGATACACTACGAAAAAGGCTTATTTCGGATATATCACATGAGCTAAGAACTCCTTTAAATATACTTCAAAATAATTTGGAGGCAATGATAGATGGGGTAATACCTACGGATTTTGAAAGATTAAGCTACTTAAATGATGAAGTCATAAGATTTGGAGGATTAATAAATAATCTTAACGAGCTCAAAGCCTTTGAAGAAGAAAGTATAAAGCTTACTTTTAAAGAGGTTTCCTTGGCAGAAACCCTAAGAGAGCTTACTATGGATTTTTATCCAGAGGCGGAGAGAAAGGGGATTAATTTTCGCCTTAATATTCCTGCGGAAAAAGAATTTATAGCAATTGGGGATAAGGATAAGCTAAAACAGCTTTTCATTAACCTGCTATCTAATGCAGTTAAGTTTACTCCTTCCGGAGGCTTTATAGAGGTAAACTTATATAATAAGGAAAATAAAATTTTTGTGGAAATAGAAGATAGTGGTGTAGGAATAAATAAAGAAGATTTGCCTTATGTCTTTGAAAGGCTCTACAGAGGCGACAAGAGCAGAAATCAGATAGAGGGAAGTGGGCTTGGACTTACTATTGTAAGGAATATTTTGAAGCTTCATCAGGGCACTATTGAGGTGGAAAGTGAAGAAGGTAAGGGCAGTAAGTTTATTCTTACCTTTATAAAAAAATAAAAGGGAGTTATCCCTTTTATTTTTTTATGGAATGTAGGTTTCTCTTATTTGTTCTAAGTCAGAAGCCTCTATATTCTCTACTACTTCTAAAATTCCTAAAAGAACGTCATCCTTAAAAACACCGTAAGCACCATTTTTTTCTGGATTAAATTCCACATCAATAATTTTGTTTTCACCTTTAAAGGAAGCTATAGTTTCTCCGGTAGTTCCATCTTTAATGGTGAAGTTACCCTGAGGATAATCAAAGGCATCTAAATCAAAGGTTAAGATTGTATTATCTTTTTTTTCTGAAACAATGATTAAGGGCTTAAGTTCATATCCAAGGCCAAGGAACTTGCCTCTGTTTATATTATTTTCAGAGTATGTTTTGTTAACAAGGATATCAGTAGCTATTTTACTTATATCATCACCATAAATACTTGGGGAAATGAAGTCCTCTTCATCAGAGCTGATATGACAGCTAGGAACTTCTCCCTCTGAAGGAATTAAATTATCACTATTAGAGGTGTCTACACCTTCTAGGTTATCAGTAACCTTGATTACTCCACGAATCATTCCCATCCAGCAGCTAAAGTTTATATCTTTATCACCGGGAGTAAATTCAATTATTGTTTCTCCGCTGCGGAGCTTCTGTTCTTTATTTAAAGAGGGGATAACAATGGCGTTATTACAGGAGTTAATTCTTTCTCCCTGTATTATCCATTTTACTGGAATACCTTTTTGCACATAAAAAGCATTAGGAGTATAACCGCTGCTATTTGCAGTCATGTTAATCACCTGATAGCCATCCCCCATTGTTGCCTTTATAACATTTTCCTTATTATTAGATGAGCGGGTGTCTCCGGAAATTTTTGACGATATTTTAGATATATAAGCCCTTGGACTAATATCAACTCCAATTAAAGCCAATCCTCTGCTTCCCATAATTATACCAAGGATTATTATAAGAACTCCGCTGAACTGTAATAGCTTTTTTGTATATCTTCTACTTAAAAATCCAGCAGCAGCACCAAAGGTTAGCATTAGAGGTACAGTACCTATGGAAAAGAAGAACATAGATAAAGCACCGCCTATAGCACTACCGGTACCTAGAGCATTAAGCTGCATGGTCTGAAGAGGTCCACAGGGCATAAGTCCATTTAAAAGTCCTACTACAAAGGGAGAGGAGGAAGACCTCTTTCTGCAAAGCCCCTTTGGCAGCCTAAGATTAAAACTTCTAAAGAATTTAAAGCCAGCCATATTAAAGCCCATAATAAGCATAAATAATGATGCAAATATTTGGAGAGCTGCCTTTGCTTCCAGGGAAAGTGAAAATACTGACCCTATGGCGCCTATAATTCCTCCTAGGAAAGTATAAGATATAATTCTTCCTAGATTATATAATAGGGAAGGTTTTAAAGCTTCAGAGTTTTTTGAGCCTTCTATTTTGATGCTTTGAGAAAGCATTATACCACCACACATGCCTACACAGTGTATTGATGTAAAAACTCCTAAAATAAAGAGAACTCCATAGGAAGCATTAGTTAAATTAGCCTCTATGTCAAAGCCTCCGCTATTAAGTCCTAATAATATAACAGTCAAAGCCATTATGAATATACCAATAAATTTAATATTGCCATCGGACTCTGTGCAATAACCTGCCTTTTTAATTGCTTCTTTAATACTTTCTTTATCAATTTGATCTTCATCATATTCTACTACTGCACTTTCTTTTTTAAAGCTTGCCTTGACGAAACGAATACCAGGTAGCTTTTTAATTGACTTTTCTACTATCCCTTCACAGGAAGTACAGGTCATGTGATAGATTTTAATATTTTCTTTTTTATACCCCATTTTTACCTCCAAGATAATCCTAATACAAAAGTGAGTATATAAAATAGATATGTTGATTTTATGAAGAAATACATTATACTGTTATGTTGCTAAAAAAATTAGAATAGGGTATTATTATTGCAGATTAAAACCTTAAAGAATTAGTATAAGGAAGTGCTATAGATTATGATTACAAAAAGAACTAAAGCTCTTGAGTTAATTAAAGGCAATGAAATGCTTTTTAAATGTCCTGTTTGCAGTGAGAATATATTTATTAATAATGAGAGTTTTATCTGCAAAAAAAATCACAGTTTCGATATAGCAAAAAAGGGTTATATGAATTTATTAACCTCAAATTATAATTCTTTTTATTCCAAGGAGCTTTTTGAAGCAAGACACAAGATTTGTGAGTCAGGTTTTTACAAACCTTTAATTAATAAAATTTCAGAATTAGTAAGTAATGTAATTAATACTAACAAAGAAGATATTAGTATATTAGATGCAGGCTGCGGAGAGGGTTCTCATCTTTATATGCTTTCACAGTCTTTAGAAAGTAAGGGGGAAATTACTTTTTTGGGAACGGATATATCCAAGGAAAGTATAGGTATAGCAGCTAGAAATAACAGTAGCATAATATGGTTCGTAGGTGATTTAACTAAGCTACCCCTTAAAGATCATTCTGTAGATATAGTATTAAATATTCTTTCCCCTGCAAACTACCAAGAGTTTCATAGAATCTTAGAGAAAGATGGCATAATTATTAAGGTAGTTCCTGGGAATAATTATCTTAAAGAGATTAGGGAGAAGATATTTACAGGAGAAGAAGGGTTAGATTATTCTAATGAAAAAGTAGTAAAGCATCTTGAGGACAACCTAGAGCTTATAGCCTATGAAAATCTAAACTATAGCTTTCCAATAGATAACAATCTGTTACCAGAGCTTCTTAAAATGACACCTTTAACCTGGGGCAAGGGTATCGATAATTCAGAGATTATTGAAGGAGAGGCTTTTGATTCTATAACTATTGATCTAGTTATATTAATAGGAAAAAAGAAGGTTAGTCTTTAATATTTTAATAACTTAAAAAAGGGGGGCAAAACTATTAATTTATAGTCATGCTCCTCTTTTATTAATGATTCATAGAATTGTAATTTATTCTGCCTTTAAAGCTGCCATGGTAATGAAATTGTATGGCTGATTAAAGTGAGGAAGGAAGAAGATGTCTAAGAGCTTAAGTTTGTCAATAGTTACCTTCTCTTGTATAGCTAAGGAGAACATATGAATTCCCATGGAAACATCTGCATTAGATACCATCTGTGCTCCTAAAATCACCCTTGTAGTCTTGTCGTATACTATACGGAGACGTACCTTTTCGTTATTATGCTCCATAAAGGCTGGTTTTTGAAGGTCTTCATATTCAGTGTAGATTGCTTCATAACCTAAAGCCTTTGCTCTTTTAAGAGTTAGCCCTGTAGATACCATGTTGAGACCAAAGATACTAATTGCATTTGAACCTTGAACGCCAACAGAGGCTAGTGTATTACCACAGGCATTATGACCGGCAACTATTGCAGAACGCACAGCATTTGTTGCAAGAGCAATGTAGTTTGTATCCTGGATAGAATTATCATAAACGGTAGCACAGTCACCAATAGCATAAACATCCTTAATACTGGTTTCTTGGTGTTCGTCTACTATATAGGCACCATTTTTAAAGAGCTTAATAGAATCCTTACCAAGGTCGTTATTTGGTCTGAAGCCTATGGCCATAATTACCATATCCGCATCATAGCTACCTTTGTCAGTTACTACTTTCTCAACTTTTCCATTACCTGTGAATTCTAAAACCTTCTCTCCAAAGGCTAACTTAATTCCCTGATCTGTAAGATTTTTATCCATAAGAGCAGTAAATTCTTCATCATAATAATTGGAAAGACTTGTTTCCATCAAATCTACTAAAGTTACATTTTTATCACTTCTTCTAAAGGCCTCTGCAAGCTCCACTCCAATATAACCTGCCCCAACTACTACTATGTTTTTTAAGTCTTTATTCTGGAGCTTCTCTATAACTTCTTGAGCATTTTGATAGAGTTTAACAAGCTGTACATTTTCTAGGTCAATACCTTGAATTTTAGGAACTATGGGAAGAGAACCTGAGGCTAAAATAAGCTTATCATAGCTTTCTTCAAGTTTCTTTCCATTTTTATCTGTGGCATGGATAACTTTATTCACAAAATCTACAGAATCAACCTTTGTTTCAATATGGATAATGGCTCCTTTTTCTTCTAACTTTTCTTTAGAAGAATAAAATAACCCCTGTGGTCCACTTATTTGCTTACCAATCCATAGGGCCATACCACAGCCTAAAAAGCTGATATTAGAATTAGCATCAAAGCCAATAACCTCTTGTCCTTTATAATTATCAAGAATTGTGTTTATTGCTGATGTCCCTGCATGGTTTACGCCTATAACTGCAATTTTACTCATCTCATTTTCTCCTTATAAATATATTAATTTATCTAAGCACTTAAATATTGTTAAAACTTAGATATATATATTAAAGCATAAAACCTTGATAAAATAAAGCTTTAAGGGATAAAAATAAAAAAATACTTTGTAGTTAACTATCAAAAAACTGCGTTTATTGTTTAAAATTTAACGAAGATTTAATCCTATGAATACATTGTTAAGGCTTAATATAGCTATACCCTTTTTGCTGTTTTTTTATTAGTTCCATTACCCCTGAAGGAACAACATGGACAAAATCTGGTAAGCTATTAGGATCAATACCTTTTGCTTGTAAGGAATTATTACAAACAGAAAAGCTGACACCTTTAGCGGCTAATTCTTTTAAGAGTAGATAGTCCTTTCCTTCTATGGAATCTTGGATATAAAAACTAACGGCATCGGAATTAGCTAGAAGTTCAATATAAAAGGGCTCGTTATTTAGTTCCTTCAAAAGATTTTTAGTATTAAGCAATGTTAGGTTCCACTTTGACAACTCATCTATATGAAATATCACTCTTGTTATAATCATGACAAAACCCTCCGTAAATTTAATATTTATTATAATAAAGAATAGACTAAATATCCTTTGGTAACAAGACTATTTAATAGAAAATAATGTAATAATATTGTGAATTTTAATTTTATTTATGTATTTTTATTTTTTGAATATATATCAATTTGGTATAATAAGGTTAATTAAATGTACATTTTAAAAGATACAGGGAAGGGGAAGAAATATGGAGAGGATCATTGAGGTGAAAAATCTCAGAAAAAATTATGGGGAAATAAAGGCAGTGCAAGGTATTGATTTTTACGTTGAAAAGGGTAAGCTCTTTGCTTTTTTGGGTCCTAATGGTGCGGGTAAGTCTACTACCATTGATATGCTATGTACTCTTCTAAAGCCTGATGATGGAGAAATAATTATAGATGGATATGCTGTGGGAGAAGAAGACCATAAGATAAGAGACCAAATAGGTGTTGTATTCCAAGATAGCATTTTAGATGATTTACTAACTGTTAGGGAGAATCTTATGGTAAGAGGAAGCTTCTACTCCTTAGGTGGAAAAAAGTTAAAGGAAGCTGTGGATAGAGCTGCTATGGCCGCAGGGGTATTAGAATTTTTTGACAGACCCTATGGAAAGCTCTCAGGAGGACAAAGGAGAAGGGCTGACATAGCAAGAGCGCTGATTAATACTCCAAAGGTACTTTTTCTAGATGAGCCGACCACTGGCTTAGATCCTCAAACAAAGGAAAGTGTTTGGAGGACTATAACTGAGCTTCAAGAAAAGCATGATATGACTGTATTTTTAACAACTCATTATATGGAGGAGGCAGCAGAAGCTGATTATATTATAATTATTGATTATGGGAAGATTGCAGCTAAGGGGACTCCTTATGAACTAATGGAGAAATACAGCTCTGATCTCATTAAGATAAAAACATCTCATAAGGAAGAGGTAATAGAGCTTTTAAAAAGTAAAAAGGTTACTTTCTATGAAAAGGGAGAATTGATAATAGGTGAATTAAAGAGTTCTAAGGGAGCAATAGAAATTCTAAGTAAAGGAGATTCAATAATAGATAGCTTTGAAGTCGTACATGGTACTATGAAGGATGTTTTTATAAATATTACTGGAAGGGAGATGAGGGAGGATGCTTAACATTACTATAAGAAATCTTAAAATATTTTTTAGGGAAAAAAGCTCAGTATTCTTTTCTCTTTTAGGAGTGTTTGTGATAATTGGACTTTATATTTTGTTTTTAGGAGATATGCTTCAACAAGGGATAAGTGATCTACCTGGAGGAAGGTTTTTGATGGATAGTTGGATAATGGGGGGACTTTTAGCAGTGACCTCCATAACTACTACTATGGGAGCCTTTGGAACTATGGTGGAGGACAAAAGTAGAAAAATTACAAAGGATTTTTATGCTTCCCCTGTAAAAAGGTCTAAGATAGCTGGAGGCTATATATTAAGCTCATATATAATTGGTGTGATTATGAGTGTAATAACCTTTATACTGGCAGAAATATATATAGTACTAAGTGGCGGTGAACTGCTTTCATATATGGCAATATTAAAGAGTTTAGGCCTTATTTTATTGACAGTTTTCTCATCCACTTCCTTGGTGCTTTTTATGGTAAGCTTCTTTAATAGTAATAATGCCTTTGCTACTGCCAGTACTGTGCTTGGCACTTTAATTGGCTTTCTTACAGGAATATATATCCCTGTAGGCTCTCTTCCAGAGGGGGTTCAATGGGCAATTAAGCTCTTTCCTCCATCCCATGGAGGAGCTTTGTTTAGGCAGATATTTATGAAGGTTCCTTTGGGACAAAGTTTTAAAGGAGCGCCAATAGAAGCTAGTGCAGAATTCAACAAAATCATGGGAGTTATATTTGAATATGGAGATTATACTATGGGAGCTGTAGGACATATATTAGTTCTTGTTGCTACAGGAGTAATCTTTTATTTTTTAGCTTCAATTAACTTAGCTAGAAAAAAATCATAGCGAACTTTTAAAAAGATAATACCTGACAAAGATTAAATTATAAAAGAAGGCGATTTTTATGACTCCTGAAATGTACTGGGATAAATTTATAAAAGAAACAAAAAGGGATGCAAGTATTAGATATATTGATTGTTTTCATTTTGAGTTGACAGAAGGATTAGCAAATGAGCTTCTAGAGTTAGTGCTTCAAGGAATAAAAAACGCCACTTCCTCTAGTTTAATAGCATATGAGGTAACTGGTGAAAGAATACCACAAGCAGGTGATTTATCAATAGTGACCAACTGGCGGGGAGAGCCTAAATGTATCATAGAAACTACAAGTATTACTATAATTCCTTTTGAAGATATTACCTATGATTTGTGTAAAAGAGAAGGGGAGGACGATGATTTAGAATCCTGGCAAAAAGGGCATACTACCTTTTTTAAAAATGAAGGAATTCAGTTAGGATATGAGTTTAGCATAGACATGCCAGTTGTTTTTGAGGATTTTAAGGTGATTTATAAATAAAAGTTGGAGCGGTACCATATAGCATTTGATACTGCTCCAACTTTATAAACTATCTTTTTTTCTTATTATTCCGTAATTGCTTTGAAATACCTTTGAAGAATTGAGTTCGTTCTCTAAGATAGCCTTCCTTATCTTCAGTATATTTTGCTTCTTTTTTAAGTTTAAGGTAGCTCTCCCATCGGTCTCTTGACAGGTCACCATTTTCAATTGCCATTAATACACCGCAGCCTGGTTCACTGCTGTGACTGCAGTTAGAAAATTTGCATTTGGTAAAAAGACTTTCAACTTCAGAAAATGAGTCTTTAAGGCCTATGGATACATCCCACATACCAAGCTCTCTCATTCCTGGAGTATCAATAATCATAACACCATTTTTTAACATAATAAGTTGCCTGTGAGTTGTGGTATGACGCCCCTTAGAATCATCTTCACGAATAGAACTTACATTCATAATATTCTCCCCAGCTAGGGCATTGACAAGGCTCGACTTACCAACACCAGAAGATCCCATAAACACAATGGTCTTACGAGGTTTTAGATAATCTGAAAGAGCTTCCAAACCATAACCACTTTTAGAGCTTATGGGGAAAACACCTACTCCAATAGCAACCTTTTCTACTTCCCTAATATCCTCGGAAAAGTCTTCCTTTAAATCTGCTTTCGTTAGAATAACTACTGGAATCCCACCGCTCTGCCAGGCTTCTGTTATATAACGTTCTATTCTTTTTGGATTAAGATCTTGATTTAAAGAGGTAAGAATAAAAACATAGTCAAAATTAGCTGCCACTGCCTGAAGGCCTTTGCCTTTATCTGGTGACCGTCTTGTGAAACAGGAGCTTCTCTCCATGGTTTCAGTAATTATTGAATCTCCAGAGCTGTTATATGCAAGCATTACAAAGTCGCCTACAGTTGGATAGGCTTCTTGACTATCTTCTTTATAATAGACTCCGCCTTTTAAGCGGGCTGCCACCTCCCCATAGGTGCAAATTACCTCGTATCTATCTCTGTGCACAGCTGTAACTCTGCCGGGTATATTAAGTGAGCTATCTTCCTGTGGCACTAGGGACTTGTATCCATAGTATTGTAAATCTATTGTATTATTTTTATCTTCTACTTTTAAATTGTTCATTTTATCCTCCATTTTTTTGTATTTGTCTCGTTAAATTTATATCCTCAATGGATGGGAGCATAAAATCACTCCTCTCCTATATTAAATTGAATACAGGGAAAGCCCTAAGGAGAGCAAAAAAATACCGCAGAAAGCAGGCCTCTATAGACCTGTTAACTGCGGTATTGTAAATTTTCGCAACAAAAAAGACACGCCATTTTCGTGTCTGTAATTAACAGTATTGAAGAAGGGCTACTAAAAGGGCACAGAAAGCTAAGGGGTAATTACCTAAGAGCTTTTCTGCCTGTATTCGGTTTTAAACAGAAACCACCATTCCTGCTGCCATTATACATCTCTCCCTTCCTGCCTTCTCTTGTAAATAAGTGAAAGCTAAACAAATATATATTATATTTTAAACTAAGTTTTTCATAATTACAATAAAAATTTGAAAAATGTTGATAATAATGCTAATTCTTTACTTATTTGATCAGTTATTTTTAAAGTTTCCTTATGATATCATATAATATAAGATAATGTATTGTTAGCAATAATCTTATCCTATAGTAATGGAGGGCTTTATTATGGAAAGAAGCTATGAAAGTTCAAAGGTAATATTAGAAACGATGAAAAAACGTCATTCTTGCAGAGTTTTTCAGGATAAAGAAATTCCAAAGGAAATCCTTAAGGATATAATAGCAACAGGAATTAGAGCCGCCTCTGGAGGAAATCTACAACCTTATTCAATTATTACTATAAGTGACAAAGAAAGGAAAGAGGAGCTATCTAAAATTTGCGCAAACCAGCAGTTTATAAGAAATGCAGCAGTTAACCTTCTTTTTTTATTAGACTGGCATAAATATGATATATATACTAGAGAAAAGAGAGCTCCTTTTGCCTGCAACAGAACTTATATGCACTATATAATAGGTATTGAGGATGTTATGTGTGCTGCTCAGAGTATAGAGACCGCAGCATTTCTTTGCGGTATTGGTTCTTGTTATGTTGGGACAGTTGTAGATGCAGCAAGGGAAATTGGAGAATTTTTAAAACTCCCAAAGCTAACTTACCCTGTAGTAATGCTTTCCTTAGGATATCCAAAGCAGGAAGGAAGGTTACAGGAAAAACTATCTCAAGAAGTGATGGTATTTAATGAGGAGTATGGAGATTTATCAAATATGGATATTATAAATGCCTATGATGAAAAGTATCAGGGAAAGCTAATGCCTCTTCCTCAAGAGGAGAAATTGAGAACCGAGGCTTTAGAAAACTTTAGAGAAGCCCTTTTAACTACTTATTCTATGGATGAAGCAGATGAAATTCTAGAAGAAGCTAATATCACAGGATTTATTAATGAAACCCAAAGACGTTTTGGACTTCACTACAATGCAAGCTTTATGATTGAGGAAAGAAAGAAAAACATTGAAGATTTAAAGGAAATGGGTTTTCATCCCTTTGGAGATTAATAAATAAGTCATGATTTTCCTAATATTGTAAAAATTAAAGAATTGGGGAAATTTTAATTAAAGGTTGACAGATGAAAATAAGTTATGTAAACTAAGGGTAACAATTTAATAAGGCCTCATCTTTACAGATGAGGTAGAGGCGCGATATTTAACAGCTTTCAGAGTAACTGTGAGAAGAGTGTTGATACTGGAAGGAAGGAAATATCGCCGAAGCTTATAATATTTCTCAATATTATTTGCTGGGTCTGCAGTTAAGAGCTGCAGGACTGTCTCAATAAGCTGCCCGGTTTATTGAGTTGAGCTATCTCAGATGGGAAGGAAGGGGATTTACATTTATTATGTATATTACAGAACCTGAGCTTGCCTTAGGTTCTTTTTGTATTTTCTTCTGTCAAATCTATTAGAATAGTGTCGAAGCTCTAAAAGTTCCATTAGAGTGAGGGTAAAAAACAAAAGGAGAGGAAGATTTATTATGAGAAAGAGATTAAGTTTATTATTAGCAGGAATTATCTCAACTGCATTATTGTTATCAGCATGCGGGACAAGCACTGGAGGTGGTAATGAGACCTTTAAGGTAGGACTTGAAGCTGGTTATGCTCCCTTTAACTGGACACAGAAGGATGATTCTAACGGAGCAGTAAAAATAGAAGGAAGTTCAGAGTATGCTGGAGGCTACGATGTGGAGATAGCAAAAAAAATAGCTGAGGGTTTAGGCAAAGAATTGGTTATTGTTAAAACAGAGTGGGATGGACTTACTCCCGCTGTAGTATCTGGAACTATCGATGCCATAATAGCTGGAATGTCGCCAACTGCAGAAAGATTAGAGAGCATAGATTTTTCTGATATATATTATAAATCAGATCTTGTAATGGTAGTTAAGAAGGGCGGAGCTTATGAAAATGCCTCTTCCTTAAAGGATTTTTCCGGTGCAAAGATTACTGCACAGCTTAATACCTTCCATTACTCTGTAATTGATCAGATAGAGGGAGTTAAAAAAGAAACAGCTATGGATAACTTCCCTGCTATGAGAGTTGCTTTAGAATCAGGTATTATAGATGGATATGTATCAGAAAGACCGGAGGGTGTAAGTGCAGCCTCTGCTAACGAAAACTTTAAAATGATTGAGCTTTCTGATGGCTTTGAAACTTCAGAAGAGGATACTGCAATTGCTGTAGGTCTTAAAAAGAATAGTGAACTAACTTCAAAGATTAATGAAATTTTAGCAGGTATTTCACAAGAGGAGCGTCAAAGCCTAATGGATGCAGCTATTAAAAATCAGCCCGCTGCTAACTAAGGAAACATAAACCGGGTGCATTAGCAGCCGGTTTTATACTTTAAGGAGGAAAATAATGAGTTTTCAAATAGTATTAGATATTATTAGAGATAATTGGCAGATGTTTTTAAGGGGTGCAGGAATGACACTCCTCATATCTATGACAGGAACAATAATAGGATTTATTATTGGAATTGTAGTAGGTGTTGTAAGAACAATTCCTATCCCAGATAAAGGACCTAAAAGAGCAATTCTTAAAACAATAAATGGTATTTTATCCGTCTATATTGAATTTTTTAGAGGAACGCCTATGATAGTACAAGCTATGGTTATCTTCTATGGTTCAGCTATGGCTTTTAATCTATATATGAATAAAATCTTTGCTGGTATATTTATTGTTTCAATAAATACAGGAGCCTATATGGCTGAGATAGTCCGTGGTGGTATAGTTTCTGTAGACAAGGGCCAATATGAGGCTGCTCAAGCTATTGGTATGAATCATTTTCAAACCATGGTTAATGTGGTGATGCCTCAGGTTATAAGGAACATACTACCTGCAACAGGTAATGAGTTTGTAATAAACATTAAGGATACTTCTGTGTTAAATGTTATTTCTGTTACAGAGCTATACTTCCAGACAAAATCTATAGCAGGTAATAATTTTAGATATTTTGAGTCCTTTTTTGTAGCCTGTATTCTATATTTTGTAATGACCTTTACAGTTACAAGAATTTTGAGATTTATTGAAAAGAAACTTGATGGACCAGAAAACTATATAATGATGGGAAATCAGATGCAGGTTGAGACTCCAGAGGATATTTTAAGAAGAAAAAGTGCAGAGGATATAAGAGTTTAAAGGAGGGAGGATTACAATGGAAAAAATTATAGAGGTTCAGCATTTAAGTAAATCCTTTGGAGATCATGAAGTATTAAAGGATATTGATTTCTCAGTAAAAAAGGGCGAGGTAGTTTGTATTATTGGTTCTTCCGGTTCGGGAAAATCAACCCTACTTAGATGCATAAATTTACTAGAAAAGCCTTCTGGTGGACAGATAATGTATAAAGGAGAAAACATATTAGATGATAAACATGATATTTATGCCTATAGGACAAAACTAGGCATGGTATTTCAGCAGTTTAATCTCTTTAATAATCATAATGTGTTAAAAAACTGTGTAGTAGGACAAGTTAAGGTTTTAGGACGTTCTAAGGAAGAAGCAGAAAAGGTAGCTCTTAAATATCTTAAGGTAGTGGGAATGGAAAGGTATGTAAATGCTAAACCTAAGCAGCTCTCTGGAGGGCAGAAGCAGAGGGTGGCTATAGCTAGAGCTCTTTCTATGGAACCAGATGTATTGCTCTTTGATGAACCAACCTCGGCCCTAGATCCTGAGATGGTAGGTGAGGTATTAAAGGTTATGAAGGAACTGGCAGATGCAGGCCTTATCATGATGGTAGTAACTCATGAAATGGGCTTTGCAAGAGAGGTAGCTCATAGAGTTGTGTTTATGGACAAGGGTGTAATTGCAGAAGAGGGAAGTCCAGAAAAAATCTTCAATAATCCTACTCAAGAAAGAACTAAGGAGTTTTTGAAAAGGACATTAAGTAAATAAATGAATGCGAAGACATAAGTCTTCCTTCTTTATTTATTAAAATATCAGAATATTAAATTAATTAATAGGAGGAGTAATTATGAAAGCAATCGTCTCAGTGATAGGAAAAGATAAACCTGGAATTATAGCCGGAGTATCAGGCGTTTTATATAAGCTTCAGATTAATATTGAAGATATTACCCAAACCATAATGCAAAAGTATTTTACAATGATAATGACAGTAGAGTTAGAGGACTGTGATTTAGATTTTAAGGAGATTGCGGGAGAGCTAAGTGCTCTTGGAGCTTCTCTAGGAGTTGAGGTTCGGATTCAGCTCCAAAGTATCTTTGACAGTATGCATGCTGTTTCTTATAAAGCTTATTAGGAGGTGCACTGATGTATACTAGCAAAGAAATAATTGAAACTATACAGATGGTGTCAGAACAGCATCTAGATGTGAGAACCATTACTCTAGGTATTTCTCTTTTTGATTGTATTTCTGACAGTAAAGAGGTTACTTGTAGAAAGGTATACGACAAGCTTATGAAAAAAGCTGGGAGGCTTGTAGATATAGGTGAGGATATTTCAAAAGAGCTGGGAATACCAGTTATTAATAAAAGGGTATCTGTAACACCAATTAGTCTCATATCCTCAGCCAGTGGCTGCCATCTTGAGCTCATTAAGACTCTAGATAAAGCTTCTCACGAGCTGGGTATTGACTTTTTAGGAGGTTATTCAGCCTTAGTACATAAAGGTATGACCCCTTACGAAAGGGAATTTATTAAAAGTATTCCAGAAGCCTTAGCTACTACAAAGAGAATCTGTTCTTCAGTAAATGTAGCCACTACCAGAGCAGGTATAAACATGGATGCAGTAGCTCTTATGGGTAAGGTAGTGAAGGAAGCAGCAAAAATGTCAAAGGAGCAAGATAGTATTGCCTGTGCCAAGCTTGTAGTTTTTGCAAATGCTGTGGAGGATAATCCCTTTATGGCAGGTGCCTTTCTTGGGGTAGGAGAAGGAGACGCTGTTGTTAACGTAGGTATATCCGGTCCTGGAGTAGTTAAAAAGGCATTAGAAAAGGTACAGGGAGATCTAACGGAGGTTGCTGAAGTAATAAAGCAAACAGCTTTTAAGATAACTAGAGTTGGCCAGTTGGTAGCAAAGGAAGCTAGTAGACGGCTTGATGCAAGCTTTGGGATAGTTGATTTATCCTTAGCTCCCACTCCAGTTATTGGAGATAGCGTAGCTTATATATTAGAGGAAATTGGTTTAGAGTCTGTTGGTGGTTACGGGACAACAGCAGCACTGGCATTATTAAATGATGCAGTAAAAAAAGGTGGAGTAATGGCAAGCAGTCATGTGGGAGGTCTATCAGGAGCATTTATTCCTGTTTCAGAGGATGCTGGAATGATTGAGGCAGCAAAAAGAGGAGATTTATCCCTTGAGAAACTAGAAGCAATGACTGCCGTTTGTAGTGTGGGCTTAGATATGATAGCTATTCCTGGTGATATATCTTCTGATATTATTTCTGGGATAATTGCTGACGAAATTTCCATTGGAGTAGTGAATAACAAAACCACAGCAGTAAGAGTTATTCCTGTTTATGGTAAGAGGGTGGGAGAATTCGCGGAATTTGGTGGGCTTTTAGGTAGAGCTCCCATAATGAATATAAATACCTGTAGTCCCGCTAAATTTATAGCTAGAGGAGGACGTATACCTGCACCTATCCATGGAAATAAAAATTAATAAGTTATATTTTTGATACAAAAAGAAGTAGGAAATGGTAAATTCCATTTCCTGGGAAATTATTTTGTTTAATATGTATACTAATTTGATAAAATATACTTTACAAAAGTTATTAACTATATTAAAATAATAACTGGTTGATAATGATTATCATTTAATCGTAAAATTAACTTTTAAGAATATGATTTATAAAGGAGGTAATTACATGAGTAGAGTATTGTATTTAAAAGCAAATGTTAAGCCAGAGGGGACCTCAAGAACTTTTATGGTTTCTGATGCTTTCATAGAAGAGTATAAAAAAAATAATCCTCAAGATGAGGTAATAATAATTGATTTATATAAAGATATGATAGATTTTCTTAGAATTGAGGATTTAGATAGTATTTTTGGACCTAAGGACGAAGACAGCATAAATAATCCAAAGCTAATGAATGCATATGAATTTGCTGATGCAGATAAATACGTCATTGCAGCCCCAATGTGGAATTTAGGTATCCCTGCAATTTTAAAGGCATATCTAGATAGGGTTTCAGTAACAGGTATTACTTTCAAATATACTGCAGAGGGACCAGTAGGTTTGCTTCAAGGTAAGAAGGCAGTACATATAGTAAGCCGAGGAGGAGGATATAAGGATGCTCCTTATGAAATGGGTGATAGATATATAAGGACTATTCTTGGATTTTTTGGAATTAAGGATATTGAAACCATAGCGGTGGAAAATCTTGATGTTATAGGGATGGATGTTGATGCTTTGATAGGAGAAGGCATTGACAAAGCAAAAGAACTAGCGAAAAACTTCTAAAGGTAAATTTTAAAAATCGGTGGATATAAAATCCATCGATTTTTATATTTTTAGAGTATAAAAGAATAAAGCTCTTGAGTTTTGAGAATTTATATGGGAAAAGAGAAGAAACTATTATTTGAGTGAGGGCTGATAAATTTATAAGAAGTAGGTGGAGAGGTTGAAGGAGAAAGTAGTAAGCTTTATTGAAATGAATAAGATAATTGCAATCTGTAGAGGGATATATGGAGAAGATTTATTGAAGTTAGTTTCTGCCTTAAAAAAGGGCGGAGTGAAGCTTGTTGAGGTAACCTTTGACCAGGGTGACGAAAGCTCTTTAGATAAAACCTCAAAAGCTATAAAGGAATTAGTACATAATTTCGGAGAAAAGGTCATAATTGGTGCAGGAACTGTTATTACCTTAGAGCAGGTCTATGTTGCAAGAGAGGCTGGTGCAAAATATATTATATCTCCTAATGTAAATAAGGAGATTATAAAGGCTTCTAATAAACTTAATCTAGTTACAATACCTGGAGCAATGACACCTACTGAGATAATTAAAGCCCATTTAGCTGGAGCTGATTTTGTTAAGCTTTTCCCCGCAGGAACCTTAGGGATAAGGTATGCTAAAGATATTCTTGGCCCAATTAACAATGTGAGATTTATTGCCACTGCAGGAATTACTTCTGAAAATTTAGGAGAATTTCTAAGCCTTGGATTTGCTGGTGTTGGTATTAGTAATTATCTAACCAATAAGGAGCTTGTTAAGAAGGGCGATTTTGAAACCTTAACAAAGCATGGAGAGATACTCATGAATATTGTAGAGAAGCATAAATAGCAACAACTAAATAGAGCTTTATATTACTTAAGAAAATAAGGATAGCTACTCCTAAAAAAGGGTTAGCTATCCTTATTCTTACTTAAAATAGTCTAATCTTTGATGATCCTAGTTGACTTGTTATTATCTTTTGAAAATTAAGTAATATTAATATATAATTGAGATAGATAAAAAATTATCAAGGAATTGATTTGGTTATAGGGTAAAGCTTATTGGGAAAGTGGGTTGGTTTTGTGACGAATTGTTTACAACTAAAAAAATCTAACTGTAAAAACTGCTATAAATGCATAAGAAACTGTCCTGTAAAATCTATAAAGTTCTCAGATAATCAGGCGCATATTGTAAAAGAGGAATGCATCCTCTGTGGTCGGTGCTTCGTTGCTTGTCCGCAAAATGCTAAAGAAATCAGAAATGATGTGGATAAGGTTAAGACACTAATTTCCTCAGGAAAAACAGTTATTGCTAGTGTAGCCCCTTCCTTTGTGGCAAACTACTCGGGTATATCAATGGAAGGTATGAAAAAGGCATTAAAAAAGCTTGGCTTTTCTAGAGCGGAGGAAACAGCAATAGGTGCTACAATTGTGAAAAAACGATATGAACAGTTAATTGAAAAGGGAGAAGACAATATAATCATCTCTTCTTGTTGTCACAGTGTAAATATGCTTATAGAAAAATACTATCCTGAGTTTATTCCATATCTTGCAAAGGTTCTGTCTCCAATGCAGGCTCATGGAGTTAAGATTAGGGAGGATAATCCAGAAGCATCAGTGGTTTTTATAGGACCCTGTATTTCTAAAAAGGATGAAGCAGAAAAATCCAAAGGTATAATTGACTATGTTTTAACCTTTGAGGAGTTAGAAGGATGGCTTCGAGAAGAAAAGATTGAAATAGAAATAGAAGATGTAATATCAGAAGAAGGAAGAGCAAGGAGCTTTCCTACAAGTGGGGGTATTATTGCTTCAATGGATTTAAATGAGAATTTCAATTATGTCTCTATTGATGGTATGGATAACTGTATTAATGCAATGGAGGATATTAGTAAGGGGAAAATAAATAATTGCTTTATTGAGATGTCTGCTTGTACTGGAAGTTGCATTGGTGGACCAGTAATGAATAGAGAATTTCACAATCCCGTAAGTGATTTTATAGCTGTTAAAAAATACGCAGGGAAAAAGGACTTTAATGTTGTCCTTGAGAATGAAGCTCTTCTAGAAAAATCCTTTAACTTTGATAGAGTTTCAAAGGCTATGCCTGGTAGTAAGGCTATAGAGGAAATACTAAGAAAGATGGGTAAGGTAAGCAAGGAGAAGGAATTAAACTGTGGAAGCTGTGGATATAATACATGCAGAGATAAGGCGGTTGCTGTCTTTATGGGGAAAGCTGATCTTACCATGTGTCTGCCGTATCTAAAGGAGAAGGCTGAGTCCTTTTCAGATATTATTATTAATAATACTCCGAACGGAATAATTGTAATGAATGAGGATTTAGAGATTCAGCAAATTAATCCTCAGGCTCTAAAAATATTAGGAATAAGGAATAAGAAGGATATTATCCATGGGCCAATTATTAGAATATTGGATCCTACAGATTATGTGCTGATTCAAACGGAAGATAAAGCGGTTTATGAAAAGCTTAAGTACTTGGCAGAATACAAAAAATACGTGGAAGAAACAGTGGTTTACGATAAAGAATACCATTTAATAATGAGCATTATTAAGGATGTTACAGAGGAACAAGAAATAAGACAGTTAAAGGAGAACCAAAACAAACAGACCATAGAGATTACCGATAAGGTTATCGAAAAACAGATGAGGGTTGTACAGGAAATTGCTTCACTTTTAGGAGAAACTACCGCAGAAACTAAGATAGCTTTAACAAAATTAAAGGAGACTTTATCAAATGAATGATCTCTTTGTGGATATGGGGTATATCAGTATAAATAAATATGGCGAGCAGCTTTGCGGTGATAGTGTACAAACTGTAAGAACTAATGATGATACAACCATCATGGTTATTGCAGACGGATTAGGAAGTGGGGTTAAAGCAAATATACTATCAACGCTCACCTCAAAGATAATTTCAACAATGATGGCAGAAGGAATGACTCTTGAGGAATGCGTTAAAACTATTGCGGAAACATTACCTCTCTGTAAAGAAAGAGGACTAGCCTATTCAACCTTTACTATAATCCGTACCTTAAACAATAATGAGGCAGAGATTATACAATATGATAACCCTATGGTCATATTGCTCCGAGATGGGAAAAATTTCGAATATCCTTTAAATAGCAGAATAATTGATGGTAAAAAAATATATGAAACAAAAATATCCTTGAAAGTTAATGATGTATTTATAGCAGTAAGCGATGGAGCTCTCTATGCAGGTGTAGGCGAAGCTTTAAATTTAAGCTGGCAACGGGAGGACATAATTAAATTTATCGAAGCAAATTATGATTCCCCATTAAGTGCTAAGGTTATGGCATCAATTCTTTCACAGGAATGTGCAAGATTATATGATAATAAGCACAGTGATGATACTACGATATCTGTGGTTAAGATAAGAAAGAGACAACAGGTAAACCTGTTAATTGGTCCACCAGCGGAGACTAAGGATGAGAGTAAGATGCTATCCTTATTTTTTGCTAAAGATGGCAAGCACATTGTATGCGGAGGAACTACATCTTCTCTAGTGGCGAATTTTTTAGGGAAAAAGGTAATACCCTCAAAGGAGGAAGATATAATTGGTGTTCCCCCAATATCCTATATTGAAGGGGTTGACCTTGTCACCGAGGGTGTTTTAACCATTAGTAAGGTATTAGAATATGCTGAAGAGTATCTAGACTTTAATAATAATCAGGATGAATGGAGCTATAGAAAGGATGGGGCTTCACAAATAGCCCGTTTATTATTTGAGGAAGCTACAGATATCACCTTTTATGTAGGACGTGCTGTAAACCCTGCTCATGAAAATCCAAATCTTCCTTTTAGCTTTAGCATTAAAATGAGAATTGTAGATGAATTAGTAAAATGCCTTAAAGCTATGGGTAAAAATATTAAGGTAAGCTATTTTTAATTGATTTAAACTTTAAAACTTATAACATCATAAAAAGAGTCTGAGGAAATTAATGGTATATATGCCTCCTTGGACGAAGAAACCAAGAAAAAATAATTTTGAATAATAAAAATTAATACTACATAAATTAATTTTTTATAAGAATAAAGAAGAATAAAGAAAAATAATGTAAAATAGTGACTTTGTAGGGACTTTATTATAATATTTTTACTCATAGAGTTATTTAAATGATTATTGAATAATTTGTGAAGATATGTTAATCTGAATATAGTTAAATCACTTCAATATTAACTAATTTAAGGGAGGAAATGTCATGAAAAAATTATTATCCATGATATTAGTAGCTGCTTTAGCTATATCCGTGGTTGGATGTACTAGCAATGCTAATTCCGGTAATGAAGGTAAGAAGGATGGTTATGAGCTAGCTCTTGTTACAGACATCGGAACTATCGACGATAAGTCTTTCAACCAAGGAGCTTGGGAGGGGTTAGAAAAATACGCTAAGGAAAATAATATTACTCATAAATATTATCAGCCTAAAGAAAAAACAACTGCGTCCTACATAGAAACTATAGGACTTGCAATTGAAGGCGGAGCAAAGGTAGTAGTTTGCCCTGGATATTTATTTGAAGAAGCTGTTTATCAGGTTCAGGACGAGTATCCAGAAACTAAGTTCATACTTTTAGATGGAACTCCTCATGATGCAGATTATAAAGATTTCAAATTAAGCAGTAACGTTTACTCTGTATTCTATGCAGAAGAGCAGGCTGGCTTCTTAGCTGGTTATGCTGCAGTTAAGGAAGGCTACACTAAGCTTGGATTTATGGGTGGTATGGCTGTTCCTGCTGTTATAAGATTTGGATATGGATTTGTTCAGGGTGCAGAATATGCAGCTAAGGAATTGGATGTTAAGGACTTATCTCTTAAGTATCATTATACTGGTGGCTTTGATGCTACTCCTGAAGTACAGTCTACTGCAGCTTCTTGGTATCAATCCGGAACTGAAGTAATCTTTGCTTGTGGTGGTGCTGTTGGTAACTCCGTTATGGCAGCTGCTGAAAAAGATGGTAAAGTGGTAATCGGAGTTGACGTTGACCAGTCCCCAGAATCTGGTACAGTTATAACTTCAGCTATGAAGGAGCTTTCAAAATCAGTATATGATGGACTAACTGCTTTCTATAAGGGTTCATTCCCAGGTGGAAAGTCTGTAACTCTTGATGCTAAGGTTGATGGCGTTGCTCTTCCAATGAAAACCTCAAAGTTTAAGAAGTTTACCGAAAATGACTATAAGGCTATTTACAAGAAGCTTGTAGATGGTGAAATAACCCTTAAGAAGGATACTGATTACAAGTCTGCTAAGGACATAGTAACAGAAGCTGTTAAGGTAGAGGTTGTTGAGTAATTTAACTTAGAAGAAAAAAATGGGTGCTTCACAGCACCCTTTTCTTTTCCATAATAATAAACTTGTTATATAATATTAAATATCAATAAAAATTATTTTGTTTGGGGGGAAATTTGTGGACTACATAATTGAGATGATAGGTATTACAAAAGAGTTTCCCGGAATAATTGCAAATGATAATATAACTTTGCAGGTTAAAAAAGGGGAAATTCATGCACTCCTTGGCGAGAATGGTGCTGGAAAATCCACTCTTATGAGTGTGCTTTTTGGACTTTATCAGCCGGAAAAGGGAAAGATAAAGATTAAAGGACAGGATGTAAAAATAAACAGTCCATTAGATGCTAATGCATTAGGTATTGGTATGGTACATCAGCACTTTAAGCTTGTGCATAACTTTACTGTGCTTCAAAACATCATTTTAGGAGTGGAAACAACTAAAAATGGCCTCTTAGAAATGAGTTCTGCCAGAGAAAAGGTAATGGAGCTTAGTAAAAAATATAATTTAATGGTAGATCCTGATGCTTTGATTTCCGACATTACAGTTGGTATGCAGCAAAGGGTAGAGATACTTAAAATGCTTTATAGGGATAATGATATTCTTATCTTTGATGAGCCTACAGCGGTATTGACACCTCAGGAAATTGATGAGCTTATGAATGTTATGAAGGGCCTTGCTAAGGAAGGAAAGTCTATTATCTTTATAACTCACAAACTCAACGAGATTAAGGCAGTTGCTGACAGATGTACTGTTCTTAGAAGAGGTAAGTATATTGGAGTTGTTGATGTTAAAGAAACAGACAAGGAAGCAATGTCAGAAATGATGGTAGGACGTAAGGTAAATCTTACAGTGGATAAGGGCGAGTCACAACCTAAAGATGTAATATTTGAAGTGAAAAACCTGTCCGTTAAGGCGAAGAGTGAAGGCCATGTAAAGAATTTGGTAAGCGATGTAAGCTTTAATATTAGGAGAGGCGAAATTGTATGTATAGCAGGTATTGATGGAAATGGACAGACCGAGTTAGTCCAAGCTATCACCGGCCTTATACCTATGGATTCCGGCAGCATAACCTTAAAAGGTGAGGATATTACCAATAAGAGTATAAGATATAAGAATACTCATGGTATTGGTCACATACCTGAGGACAGACACAAGCATGGCTTAGTTCTCGACTATAATTTAGGAGAGAATCTTGTGCTTCAGGAGTACTTTACTCCAGAATTTCAGAAAAGTGGCTTTCTGAAATTCGATAAGATTTATAATCATTCAGAGGAGCTTATAAAGACCTTCGATATACGAAGCAGTCAGGGACCATATACTTCTGCAAGAAGCATGTCTGGAGGAAATCAGCAAAAGGTTATTATAGCTAGAGAAATATCTAGAAACCCTGAACTTTTAATTGCTGTTCAGCCTACAAGAGGATTAGATGTTGGTGCCATTGAGTTTATTCATAAGGAAATTGTAAAGCAAAGAGATAACAACTGTGGTGTGCTTCTAGTATCTCTTGAATTAGATGAGGTTATGAATTTAAGCGATAGAATTCTTGTAATATATGAAGGAGAAATTGTGGCAGATGTAGATCCTAAGGAAGTTACAGTACAGGAATTAGGTCTATATATGTCCGGTTCAAAGAAAGGAGTGAAAACCAACAATGGATAATACAGCTAATACTAAAAAGCGAAGGAGAGATTTTGGTTTTCTTTCTTCAATCTTTGCGATTTTAGTTGGATTAGTTTTTGGATTTATAATCCTATTAATCAGTAATCCTTCCCAGGCGGTAGACGGATTTATCACAATAATCACTGGAGCTCTTACTCATGGAGGCAAAGGGGTTGGTCAGATATTTTATTATGCAACTCCAATAATTATGACTGGTCTTTCTGTAGGTTTTGCCTTTAAAACAGGACTCTTTAATATTGGTGCAGCAGGGCAGTTTATTATGGGAGCTTTCTTTGCTGTAGTAGTTGGACTAACTATGTCTACCTTAGGAGGAGTACACTGGGTTGTAGCACTTATTGCTAGTGGAATAGGTGGAGCTCTTTGGGCTTTGATCCCAGGCCTTTTAAAAGCTTATGCCAATGTTAATGAGGTTATTTCTTCAATTATGATGAATTATATTGGAATGTATCTTGTTAACTTTATGGTTAAAGGAAGCCCAGTGCTTTTTAATGAGCTAAAAAACCAATCAAATTCTCTACCAACCTCAGCTCAAATTCCTAAAATGGGATTAGATGCTTTCTTTCCAGGATCAAGTGTAAATGGTGGTATAATAATTGCAATACTTATAGCAATACTTATGTATGTAATTTTGAATAAAACTACCTTTGGCTTTGAACTTAAAGCTGTTGGATACAATAGAGATGCCAGCAAATATGCCGGTGTTAATGAAAAGAGAAATATAATTCTTTCAATGGTTATAGCAGGAGCTCTAGCAGGAATAGCGGGAGGACTTCTATATCTTGCTGGTTCAGGTAAGCATATTGAAGTGGTGGATGTTTTAGCAGCAGAAGGATTTACGGGGATATCTGTTGCACTCCTTGGGTTATCTAATCCAATAGGGGTATTATTCTCCGGAATATTTATAGCATACATTACCGCCGGTGGCTTCTACCTTCAGCTTTTTGATTTTTCAACAGAGATTATTAATATAATTGTTTCTGTTATAATCTATTTTAGTGCTTTTTCATTAGTAATAAAAACCTTTATAGATAGATTACGAAAAAAGAGAAATGGAGGTAAGGCTTAATGAGTACTGTTTATTTCATTTTTCAACAGACTATGTTTTTCACCATACCTCTGTTGATTGTTGCATTGGGAGGAATGTTCTCTGAACGCAGCGGTATTGTAAATATTGCTCTTGAGGGTATTATGACTATTGGTGCCTTCACCAGTATTTTGTTTATTAATTTAACCCAAGGCTTTATGAGCGGGCAGACACAACTTATACTTGCAATATTAGTTGCTGGAATTGCAGGGCTTTTATTCTCTCTTTTCCATGCCTATGCTTCTATAAATATGAAGGCAGATCAGGTTATAAGTGGTACTGCATTAAATATATTTGCTCCAGCCTTTGCTATATTCGTGGCTAGACTTATACAGCAAGTACAGCAGATTACCTTTGATAATACTTTCAGAATAGATTCTGTTCCTGTCCTTGGAAGTATACCGGTTATTGGTGATTTATTCTTTAAAAACACATATATAACTACTTATATCGGTCTTGGTATTCTAGTTATATCATATATAGTTCTCTATAAGACTAAATTTGGACTTAGATTAAGAGCTTGTGGTGAACATCCTCAAGCTGCGGATTCTGTAGGTATTAACGTTTATAAAATGCAGTATGCCGGTGTTATGATATCAGGCTTATTAGGCGGTATTGGTGGTCTTGTGTTTGTTATTCCTACATCCACAAACTTTAATGCCACTGTAGCAGGCTATGGCTTCCTGGCCTTAGCAGTATTAATATTTGGACAGTGGAAACCAATGAGAATACTTTATGCTTCATTATTCTTCGGACTTATGAAGACCGTTGCTGCATCCTACTCAGGAATAGCAATTCTTAATTCTTTAGGTATTCCAAATAGTGTATATAAGATGATACCTTATATTGCTACCTTGGTAGTTTTAGCTTTCACCTCTAAGAAATCACAAGCCCCTAGGGCTTCAGGTGTTCCTTATGATAAGGGAGCTAGGTAAGGTTAATTAATATTATGTATTTGGCAGAAAAGACTTCTAATTTATCTAATTTTATTAGATTGGAAGTCTTTTCTTTTTATTATTATGGATTTTTTCAATTTCTAGATATTCATTATAATCAAGCTTTGATATTATCTAGGAGATTTGTAGCTGATAAGTATTCTATCACTTCCTTAGCAGTTGCTTCTCTTAAGGGAAGTTTATATCTTGGAGTGGATATATTTTCTAAGTAGTGAGCATCAGAGGAAGTTACATTAATGAGTTCTTTTAGGGGGGGATACCTTTTAAGAAGTGAATCTTTATCGCCTTTGGTTGATATTTCAAAGGCAGAAAAGCCAATATCTAAGGGGAATTCACCTAACACTGACAATATACTGAAGGATTCTCTATCTATATGAGCAGGATAGGAAACACCTCCATAGCTTTTCATAAGGGATGGAAGTTCATCAATTCTTATAGAAGATGCATTTAGAAGAAGAAGATTTTCCTCTTCAATAATCTTATCCCTATGATTTAAAATAAGTTGTTTGCCAAATATCTCACTGCGATTTTCTATCCTGGGAAGGGAGCTGTAAACAAAGGTATCAAAGGATAAAGCAGCTTGAAGATTTGGAAAAAGGCATATGACGTGTATTTCTTCAGCGGTACAAAGCTCCATTCCAGGAATCACTAGTATATCAGCTTCTTTTCCTGCCTCTATGGCTCCAGGACAATTTCTAGCACTGTTATGGTCTGTTAAAGCAATAATATCAAGCCCTGACAATTTTGCCATATTAACTAGATTAAAAGGGGTCATATCTTCATCTCCACAGGGAGAAAGACAGGAGTGGAGATGAAGATCATAAAAAAAGCTCATTGGATAAGCTCCTTTATAATGCAAGCTAATTGAAAGCTATTTTTATCACTTTGAAGAACGGTAATACCCTCTTCATCGGCTTTATCCTTGGCATCTTTATCTAAATGAGAATCCTCACAAAGTATTATTACAGCCATATCTTTAAGGGAAGCTACAGCTATAGCATTAATATTGCCCATAACTGTAAGCCAAATGTCGCCAGACTTTGCTTTAGCCATAACCCAGCTTAGGAGATCGCCTATATAGCAATCCATTACTTTCTTAGGCAAACCTTTCTCTCCTGCTAATAGCTTTAAGGAAAGAAGATTTTTTAAATCATTAACATTAATCATATTATCACCTGCTTTACTGGTATCCCAATAATTTTAATTTTTCTCTTAGCACGAAAATACAATCACTCTTTTTGGCCTTATTTAATACAATATCCTCTGCTAAGGCTAAGCAGGATGGAGAGCCACAGGAGCCACAGTCTAAGTTAGGCAACTCTTCGCAAAGGGTTTCAATTTCGTTTAAGAGGCGCATAGCCTCTTGAATATCTTCTGAAAGCTCCATAACGCCAGCAAATTTAAGCTTCTGCTCCCAGAGCATCTCTGCAGGTACTTCTTCTTTTTTAAGATGATTTTCACTAACAGGTAAAAATTCTCGAAGTGATTGAAGCCTTGCCTTTGCCACATAGGGATTTTCAACTGTAAGAATGCCACCTACACAACCACCAGGACATGCATTAAGCTCAACAAAATCAATATACTTTAATCTTTCATCCTCTAGCTCATCTAGAACACTTATAATATTTTCAATGCCATCAGCAGCTAAATATTTTTCTTTTATAAGAGCAGTAGCCTCTCCACCGCTGTTTGCCCAGCCAACGCCTATAATACCACATTTAGAAAGCACCTCTGGTTTGTTTATTTTGTTCATGCACTCTAAAAGCTTTGGATATATATCTGAAATAGAGAAGACACCATCTACCCAGGATTTTTTCATATCTATAGGTGCTTTGGTATCGGTTACCTTAGCAGCACAAGGAGATATGAAGAAAGCCCCTATGTCATTAGGAGAAAGACCCGTCTTTTCACTAGCTTCTTTCTTTGCCAGAAAAGCTGAAATTTCCATGGGAGATTTAATGGGAAGTACGTGATCACATAGGGTGGCAAAACGAACCCTTATTAGTCTTACTACTGCAGGGCAGGCTGAGCTTATAATTGGTTTCTTTAGTTTTCCATCTTTAATAAGCTTTCTAGTGGCATCAGAAACAAGCTCCGCAGCACGAGCCACTTCAAAAACGTCATCAAAACCCATTTGTTTTAGTCCCGTTAGTATATAATCTATGTCATCAAGATTATTAAACTGACCATAAAGGGTTGGGGCAGGAAGGGCAATTTTATATTTATAATTTTCCATTAGAGATATATCATCAGGCTTAGCTTTTTTTGCGTGATATGGACATACTCTAATACATTCTCCGCAATCTATACATCTTTCTGCAATAATTGTTGCTTTTCCATTACGAACGCGAATAGCTTCCGTAGGGCAACGTTTAATACAGTTGGTACACCCTTTGCATTTTTTTTCATCTAGGGTAACACTATGAAAAAAAGTATGCATAACCTCACCTCACAGATTGTAATCAATTAGGAAGCTTCCTATATTATTTTTCTTTTACCTTAACAGTAAAATATACCTTTGTGCCTTTACCAAGCTCACTATCAATATTAAGCTCATCTGTAAACTTCTTAATATTTGGAAGCCCCATACCTGCACCAAAGCCAAGAGAGCGGACATATTCTGGTGCTGTAGAATACCCTTCCTGCATTGCCATGGCTATATCTTTTATACCAGGTCCTTCATCCTCTAATAAAACCTTGATACAATCAGAATAAATTTCTACAAGAGCTTTACCTCCCTTAGCATGAATTACCATATTAATTTCTCCTTCGTACATTGCAATGCTGACACGACGTATGGTATCTGGATCATAACCTAATTTTTTTAATGTTCGTTTTACTTGACCAGAGGCCTCTCCGGCATAGGAAAAGTCATCTCCTGGTACATCATATTTCTGTATGAGAGCATTCAATCTTCATCACAGCCTCCTCCTAAGCCTCTACTGTATAATCTACCACAAGCAGTAAACATTCTAAATTTTGTTGTGAGAAGTACTATACCTCGTTGATCAGCTAAATCCTTCATTACTGTATCTGGTTGCTTACCTCGAACGAAAACAATACAGTTCATGTCCATCATTTCAGCAGTTCTGATCACCTGTGGATTCACTAGTCCAGTAAGTAATACAGATTGATCCTTAACAAAGGCTAGGACATCACTCATCATATCACTACCACAAGCTGTTTTTATTGTTTGGTTGAAGTCACTTCCGCAAATTACATCTGCATTAAGAATTTCTATAACATCCTTAATAGTCATTTAATCTCCTCCAAAAATAAATATAAAAACATAATGAAAAAATCTATATATAATATTATAACATTATTTATATCAATTATGAAAAAATAGTTAGAAAATTATGACTAAATATATTTCTTATATGCAATATATTAATGAATTTGTAAAAAATATAGAAAGTTAAGGATTATATTTTAATAATATCAGTAAATTTACAAGTCTTAAAAGGTTTCGTTAAAGAATATTCTGAAATGATAGATTATTGAAAAAAATTGTGATATAATTAACAGATAAGTCACAATAGTAATAATATTTTAACTATTGGTGATTAAAAATTTATCATTTTTTATTCTTAAGTAAGGAGGCAATAGGTAGATGCAAAAGTCAATTAGTAGTATACCATTTCAAGGTACGCAAGAGCAGAAAAAGAAGCTAATGGATGTTATAGAGATGCATAAGAATGAGCCTGGTGCTGTAATGCCAGTCATGCAGGAAGCTCAGGCAATATATGGATATCTCCCAATTGAAGTACAAACTATGATTGCTGAAGGACTTCAAATTCCATTAGAAGAAGTATATGGGGTTTCTACTTTTTATTCTCAGTTTGCACTTTCGCCAAAGGGAACCTATAATATTTCTGTTTGTCTTGGAACAGCCTGTTATGTGAAAGGGTCGGGGAAAATATTAGAAGAAATTTCGAAAAAGCTTAATATCAAAGCGGAGGAGACCACTGCTGATGGAAGATTTTCTTTAACGGCATGCCGATGCATAGGTGCATGTGGACTTGCTCCCGTTATTACGATTAATGACGATGTTTATGGAAAGCTCACCGTTGACGATGTTGAGGGTATTTTAGAAAAATATATGAAATAAAGAGATAGTAAATTATGGAGTGCCTATGAGAGAATTATCATTGAATATTTTAGATATAGCACAAAATTCAATAGCTGCCAAAGCCTCACTTATTGAAATATCAGTAATAGAAGAGGAAGGTAAAATGAAAATTATCATTTCAGATAATGGCTGTGGTATGGATAAAGAGATAGTTCATCAGGTTCAAAATCCATTTTTTACAACCAGAACTACCAGAAAAGTTGGCATGGGAATACCTCTTTTCAAAATGGCAGCAGAAATGACTGGAGGAAATTTTACTATTGAGTCCTCTCCAGGTAAAGGAACAAGAATTGAAGCGATTTTCAATACTAAAAGTATAGATTTTATTCCTTTAGGAGATATAAGCGAAACTATAATTCTTTTGATAACCTGTAATCCTCATAAAGATTTTGTTTATGCTTATTCAAGGAATAATTATAGCTTCATTTTTGATACAAGAGAGATAAAAGAACAGCTGCAGGATATACCTCTTAGCACACCAGAGGTTGTTTCTTGGATAAAGAAATATATAAAGGGGAAAATGGATAGCTATAAAAACTAAATAAATCAAATCAATTATAACGAGAAAGGAGTTCATTATGAAATCAATAGCTGAGCTTCAAGAGATTCGTGACAGAGTGAGAAAGCAGATAGAGATTCGAGATGGCATGGGAGATAATATAAGGGTAGCAGTTGGTATGGCTACCTGTGGTATTGCTGCCGGTGCAAGACCTGTTTTAAGTACTTTAGTAGATGAGGTAAGTAAGGAGAATTTGGATAATATAACAGTAACTCAGACTGGCTGTATAGGGATATGTCAATTTGAGCCTGTGGTAGAAGTTTATGAGCCTGGGAAGGAAAAGGTTACTTATGTTCATATGACACCAGAAAAGGCCATAAGAGTAGTTCATAATCATTTGAAGAAAGGCTCTCCTGTTATTGAATATACAATAG